>NZ_MULM01000179.1:0-146701 GCF_002029345.1 Pseudomonas sp. VI4.1 | reverse complement strand
CCTGTAGGAGTGGCTTGCAGCGAAGGCGGCGTAACAGTCAACATAGATGTTGAATGTGATGGCCTCTTCGCTGGCAAGCCAGCTCCTACAGGGGGATTGTGTTTCTGTCCCAAAGAAAGCGGCGCCTACGCAGGGCAATCCCGCCATTTTCCGTTTTTTTCATATCCTGTCTGGATAATTCAGGGGTTTGCGGAATCTGCGCTGATCCCAATTATGCTATTACCCTTTGTCTGAATTTTCGGAACGTTTTCCTTGATGCCATCCCAACCGCTGCCCACGCTCAAACCTGCCCGCCGTCCGCGCTTTTTCATGCGTTGGTATTCCTGGCTGTTACTCGTGGCAGCCGCCGCGTATGGCCTAGCATTCGCGATGCATTGGGATGACCGGGGCGTGCTCTGGGTGCTGGAACGTTTCGAAAGCCCGGCTGAGCGCCAGGAGAGCATCTGGTTGCCGGATTACCACGCGGTGATCGATGCCAAGGTGCTGCCGGGCATGGAGAAGGACGAGGCTTCGGACCTGGCCTACGACCCGCAGACCAAAACCCTGTTTTCGGTCATGGGCAATAAACCGTTCCTGGTCGAGCTGACGTTACAGGGGGATGTCCTGCGCAAAATGCCCTTGGTGGGCTGGAGCAATCCGGAAGGGGTGACCGCGATGGGCAACGGTCTGCTGGCCATTGTCGATGAGCGCGAGCACCTGCTCTCCATCGTCAAGGTCGATGCCGACACCCGCGAGCTGAACATCGCCAACTTCCCGAAATACGACCTCGGCCCTTCGAAAAACCAGAACAAGGCCTTCGAGGCAATCGCCTGGGATCCGCGCAACCAGCAATTGCTGCTGGGGGAAGAGCGCCCGCCGGCATTGTTCAGCTGGAAAAGCGATGGCAGCCAGACTCTCACGGGCGACAAGCAGAAACTCGTCAGTGATGAACTGGACATCCGCAACCTGTCGGCCCTGGCCATCGACCCGCGCACCGGTCACACCCTGGTGTTGTCCGCCGACTCTCACCTGTTGCTGGAGCTGGACGAGAAGGGCGAGCAGGTCAGTTTCATGACCCTGCTGGGCGGTTTCAACGGCTTGAAGCAGACCATTCCGCGCGCTGAAGGCGTGACCATGGACGAGGCTGGCACCCTGTACATGGTGAGCGAACCGAACCTGTTCTACCGTTTCGAAAAACAGAAATAACGCCCCGGTAGGAGCTGCCGCTGGCTGCGATCTTTTGAGCTTGATCTTAAAAGACAACGTCAAAAGATCGCAGCCTTCGGCAGCTCCTACGCCGATTCAATACAGATGTTGTGGTGCAAGGCCACTGGCCATTAAGCTTCAATTCAGACTGCCGTGATATTTCATCAGCCTGTCTTGAACCCGAGCCCACTTGAATGCGCCGACTTGCCCGTCCCAAACCCCTGATTCTCATGTTCCTGGCGATTGCGCTGATCGTGCTGGTTGCGTTCGGCCAATACCTGCGCCTGTTCGAGCGCGCCTGGTTCAACCTGTACACGCTTTGGCAACCGGAAAGTGCGCAATCCATCGGCCTGGATCGTTATCAGGTCACGCTCGAGGCACGCGTCATCGAAGGCCTGGACGACGATGTGTCCGCGCTGACGTTCGATCCGGTACGCAAGAGCCTGTTCACGGTCACCAACAAAAACTCCGAACTGATTGAATTGTCCCTGGACGGCCGGATCATCCGGCGCGTGGCGCTGGTCGGCTTCGGCGATCCGGAGGCGGTGGAGTTCATCAGTGCCGACACTTACGTGATCACCGACGAGCGTACGCAGCGACTGATCAAGATTCACCTGGAAAAGGACACGACCTTTCTCGACGCGCAAGATGCCGAACAGATCTCCCTGGGCGTGCACATGAGCAGCAACAAGGGTTTTGAGGGGTTGGCCTATGACTCGGTGGGCAAGCGCCTGTTCGTGGCCAAGGAGCGCGACCCGATGCTGATCTACGAAGTGCAGGGCTTCCCGCATTACAACCCGGAAAAATCCTATGCGGTACACGTGGTCAACAACCCCAAGCGCGATGCCGGGATGTTCGTGCGGGACCTGTCGAGCCTGCAGTACGACGAGCGCAGCGGACACTTGCTGGCGTTGTCCGACGAGTCGCGGCTGATTCTGGAACTGGACGTGGATGGGCGACCGCTGAGCACCATGTCATTGAGCAAGGGGCGCCAGGGGTTGCAAAAAACGGTGCCGCAAGCGGAAGGGATTGCGATGGATGACGACGGCACGATGTACCTGGTGAGCGAGCCGAACCTGTTCTACGTCTTCAAGAAACCAAAACCCTGAAGCTCAAACACGCCCCCTGTAGGAGCTGGCTTGCCAGCGAAGAGGCCATCACATTCAACATCATTGTTGGCGGTGACACCGCTTTCGCCCTTGTAGGAGCTGGCTTGCCAGCGAAGAGGCCATCACATTCAACATCACTGTTGGCGGTGACACCGCTTTCGCCCTTGTAGGAGCTGGCTTGCCAGCGAAGAGGCCATCACATTCAACATCGATGTTGAATGTCACGCCGCCTTCGCTGGCAAGCCAGCTCCTACAGGGGGTTTGCGTACGGCTTACCTGGCGCGCAGGGTTTTGACGCCTTCGCTGGTACCCAGCAGCAACAGATCCGCCGGACGTGCCGCGAACAACCCATTGGTGACCACGCCAACGATGGCGTTGATCTGCGTCTCCAGCTCCACCGGGTTGGTGATCTGCATGTTGAACACGTCGAGGATGATATTGCCGTTATCGGTCAACACACCTTCACGGTAAACCGGGTCGCCGCCCAGCTTCACCAGCTCGCGGGCCACGTGGCTGCGGGCCATCGGGATCACTTCCACCGGCAGCGGGAACGCGCCGAGCACCGGCACCAGCTTGCTGGCGTCGGCAATGCAGATGAAGGTCTTGGCCACGGCCGCGACGATCTTCTCGCGGGTCAGGGCTGCACCGCCGCCCTTGATCAGGTTCAGGTGCTCATCGCTTTCATCGGCGCCGTCGACGTAGAACTCCAGGTCGCTGACCGTGTTCAATTCATACACCGGAATGCCATGGCCCTTGAGGCGCGCGGCAGTGGCTTCGGAGCTGGCGACCGCGCCGTCGAACGCGCCTTTGTGCCGGGCCAGGGCGTCGATGAAGCAGTTGGCGGTGGAGCCGGTGCCGACCCCGACAATGCTCTTGTCGTCGAGTTTCGGGAGGATGAAGTCGACGGCGGCCTGAGCCACTGCCTGTTTGAGTTGATCCTGGGTCATGCGGGCTCCGAGGTGCCGAAGGGGAACGAAAGGCCGGCATTATAGGCTTCGGGGCGGGGAAGGTCATTGCCCGATTGGCAGCTCGAATGCGCATACCTGCACCCCCGACAACTGCAGGAGCGAGCTTGCTCGCGATGCTCGTGAACGATAACGCGTAAAACCGGATACCCAGCGGCGCCCCTGGGTTTTTCGCGAGCAAGCTTCGCTCCTGCAGGTACCGAGTACTTCCGGTGCCTTAAAAACCACCTGTTTAGTGTGGTCGTCCGCCCGAAAGCCGGGTTAGACTCCTTGACCCTGCCCAACCCGCTCAGTGATGCTTTCCGATGCTCGAACAGTACGTCAAGAAGATCCTCACCTCGCGCGTTTATGACGTTGCCGTAGAAACCCCTTTGCAGACTGCCCGCCAGCTTTCCGAGCGGCTGGGCAACGATATCTGGCTCAAGCGCGAAGACTTGCAGCCGGTGTTCTCGTTCAAGATTCGCGGCGCTTATAACAAGCTCACCCAGCTTTCCGATGAGGAACGCGCCCGCGGCGTCGTGACCGCTTCGGCGGGCAACCACGCGCAAGGCCTGGCCCTGGCGGCCAAGGTGCTGGGTGTGAAAGCCACGATCGTCATGCCCAAGACCACGCCGGAAATCAAAGTCGAAGGCGTGCGCTCCCGTGGCGGCAAAGTCGTGCTGCACGGCGATTCGTTCCCGGAAGCCCTGGCTTACTCGCTGAAACTGGTCGATGAAAAAGGCTACGTCTACATTCACCCCTATGACGATCCCCATACCATTGCCGGGCAGGGCACGGTGGCGATGGAGATTCTGCGTCAGCACCCGGGGCGCCTGGATGCGATTTTCGTTCCGGTAGGCGGGGGCGGGCTGATTGCCGGGATCGCCGCGTATGTGAAATACCTGCGTCCTGAAATCAAGATCATTGGCGTCGAACCCGACGATTCCAACTGCCTGCAAGCCGCCATGGCCGCCGGCGAGCGGGTGGTGCTGCCGACCGTGGGCCTTTTCGCCGACGGCGTTGCGGTGGCGCAGATCGGCCAGCACACCTTCGATATCTGCAAGGACCATGTCGATGCGGTGATCACCGTCAGCACCGACGAGATCTGCGCGGCGATCAAGGATATCTACGACGATACCCGCTCGATCACTGAACCTGCCGGCGCCTTGGGCGTCGCCGGGATCAAGAAGTACGTCGAGCAACATGGCATCACCGGGCATACGTTCGTCGCCATCGACTCCGGGGCCAACGTCAACTTTGACCGCCTGCGCCACGTAGCCGAACGTGCCGAGCTGGGCGAGGGCCGCGAGGCCATCATCGCCGTGACCATCCCCGAGAAGCCGGGCAGTTTCAAGGCGTTCTGCGAAGCCATCGGCAAACGCCAGATCACCGAGTTCAACTACCGCTACAACACCGGCAGCGAAGCCCATATCTTCGTCGGCGTGCAGACGCACCCGGAAAACGATCCGCGCAGCGCGCTGCTTGCCAGCCTGACCGAGCAGGGTTTCCCGGTAATCGACCTGACCGACAACGAACTGGCCAAGTTGCATATCCGCCATATGGTCGGCGGGCGTGCGGCGCATGTCGTCGATGAATTGGTGCTGCGCTTTGAATTCCCGGAGCGGCCCGGTGCGCTGTTCAACTTCCTCAACAAGCTCGGCGGGCGCTGGAACATCTCGATGTTCCACTACCGCAACCACGGAGCGGCCGATGGCCGTGTGGTCGCCGGGCTGCAAGTACCCCATGACGAACGTCACCTGGTGCCGGCGGCACTGGAAGAAATCGGCTACCCATACTGGGATGAAAGCGACAATCCGGCCTATCAGCTGTTTCTCGGCTGAGGGGCTACGCTGATGGCCAGCCTACAAGGAATCGAGCAATGGAAACGTTAACCGCCCTGAAAGTGGCGCACATCGTGGCAACGGTGCTGCTGTTGATCAGCGCACTGGGGCTGGCGGTCTGGGTCTGGCGTGCGCGGGGCAACGGTGATGCGACGGCCCACACTCGCACGTTGCAGCGGCCGGGGGTGTTTATCTGGGTGTTGATGGGGCTGGCATTGCTGAGCATGCCGTTCACCGGGTGGTGGATGGTGCATCTGGTGGGCTGGCCGCTGGGGCAGACCTGGTTGCTGGCTTCGAGTGTGCTTTACACCGTGGCGGCGCTGGGTTGGTTCTGGGTGGTGGTGCGGCTTAACAAGGTGCGCAAGGGGGCGGGAGGCAGCGGCAAGTTCACCTTCGCCCTGGCACTGTTCAGCTTCGTCTGTTTTATCGCCATTGCGGGGTTGATGGGCGCCAAGCCAGTGTAGGCGCGAGCTTGCTCGCGAAAAACTCAAGGTCGCCGCGGGGAGTCAGTTGCCCCGCGTTATCGTTAACGACCATCGCTGGCAAGCCAGCTCCTACATGTGATGCGTCGTGCCGAAATTTGGTGTTCAACGCAAAACCCTGTAGGAGCTGGCTTGCCAGCGAAGGCGTCATCAGCCGCGCAGACTCATTACCGGCCACCCACGCTTCTCGGCCTCAGCACGCAAATTCGGGTCCGGATCGACAGCGATCGGATTCGCCACCTGCTCCAGCAACGACAAATCATTCATCGAGTCGCTGTAGAAGTAACTGTCCTCCAGCGAATGCCCTGTCTCTTCCAGCCAGCGATTCAGCCGCGTCACCTTGCCTTCACGGAAGCACGGGACGTCGGTGCTGCGCCCGGTGTAACGGCCATCAACCATTTCACATTCCGTGGCGATCAAGGTGTCGACACCGAGTCGCTGGGCAATCGGCCCGGTGACGAAGCGGTTGGTGGCGGTGATGATCACCAGTTTGTCGCCGGCATCGCGGTGCTTTGCCAACAGTTCGATGGCCTTGGGCAACACGATCGGTTCGATGCAATCGCGCATGTAATCCAGGTGCCATTCGTCAAGCGTGGCCATCTCCGTGCGACCGAGGACTTCGAGGCAAAAGTTCAGGTACGCATCGTTGTCCAGCTTGCCGGCCAGGTAATCCTGATAAAACTCGTCGTTGCGTGCCTTGTAGGCGACGGCGTCGAGGAAGCCGCGCTCGCACAGGTAATCGCCCCAGGCGTGGTCACTGTCACCGCCCAGAAGCGTGTTGTCCAAGTCGAATAAAGCCAGGCGCATTGCAGTTACTCGCTGAAAAGTCTGTAGAAAGGCGTCCAGAATACGTACTTTTCACAAGAGTGCACATAAGGTAGGCCGGCTCGTTGCTGCTTTCACAACCTTTGTGGAACAATGCGGCGACATGCGTTTGCGAGGTTGTTGCCGTGATCGACCCCGATGGTTTTCGCCCCAATGTCGGGATCATTCTCACGAATGATGCCGGCCAGGTGCTATGGGCTCGCCGTATCAATCAGGATGCCTGGCAGTTTCCGCAGGGGGGAATCAACCCCCAAGAGACCCCGGAAGACGCCTTGTACCGCGAGTTGAACGAAGAAGTGGGCCTGGAACGCGAAGATGTTGAAATACTCGCCTGCACTCGGGGCTGGTTGCGCTATCGTTTGCCGCAACGTCTGGTCAGGACGCACAGCCAGCCGCTGTGCATCGGCCAGAAACAGAAATGGTTTCTCCTGCGCCTGATCTCCAACGAGCAGCGGGTGCGGATGGATTTGACCGGTAAACCGGAATTCGATGGCTGGCGCTGGGTCAGTTATTGGTATCCGTTGGGCCAGGTGGTGACATTCAAGCGCGAGGTGTATCGACGCGCTCTCAAAGAGCTTGCCCCGCGCCTTTTAACGCGCGACTGACGACGGAGTTCGACCCCGAGCCATGCTCAATACGCTGCGCAAGATCGTCCAGGAAGTTAACTCCGCCAAGGATCTCAAGGCGGCGTTGGGGATTATTGTGTTGCGCGTCAAAGAGGCCATGGGCAGCCAGGTCTGTTCGGTCTATCTGCTCGACCCCGAGACCAACCGCTTCGTGCTGATGGCCACCGAGGGCTTGAACAAGCGCTCGATCGGCAAAGTCAGCATGGCGCCCAACGAAGGTCTGGTCGGTCTGGTCGGCACGCGTGAAGAACCCCTGAACCTGGAAAACGCCGCGGATCACCCGCGCTATCGCTACTTCGCCGAGACCGGTGAAGAGCGCTTTGCCTCGTTCCTCGGGGCGCCGATCATTCACCACCGCCGCGTCGTCGGCGTGTTGGTCATCCAGCAAAAGGAACGCCGCCAGTTCGATGAGGGGGAAGAAGCCTTCCTCGTCACCATGAGCGCGCAGCTCGCCGGCGTTATCGCCCACGCCGAGGCTACCGGTTCGATCCGTGGCCTGGGGCGTCAGGGCAAGGGCATCCAGGAAGCAAAGTTCGTCGGTGTGCCGGGTTCGCCGGGTGCGGCGGTCGGTACCGCGGTGGTCATGTTGCCGCCAGCCGATCTGGATGTAGTGCCCGACAAGACCATCACTGACATCACCGCCGAACTCGGGCTGTTCAAGACCGCCATCGAAGGCGTGCGCGCCGACATGCGCGCCTTGTCGGCCAAGCTCGCGAACCAGTTGCGCCCGGAAGAGCGCGCGCTGTTCGACGTCTACCTGATGATGCTCGACGATGCCTCGCTCGGCAGCGAAATTACCACCGTGATCAAGACCGGCCAGTGGGCCCAGGGCGCGTTGCGCCAAGTGGTCACCGAGCACGTCAACCGCTTCGAATTGATGGACGACGCCTACCTGCGTGAACGTGCCTCCGACGTCAAGGACCTCGGTCGGCGCTTGCTGGCTTACCTGCAGGAAGAACGTCAGCAGACCCTGGTCTACCCCGACAACAGCATTCTGATCAGCGAAGAACTGACGCCGGCGATGCTCGGCGAGGTGCCGGAAGGCAAGCTGGTCGGCCTGGTCTCGGTACTCGGTTCCGGCAACTCCCACGTGGCGATCCTCGCGCGCGCCATGGGCATCCCGACGGTGATGGGCCTGGTCGACCTGCCGTATTCCAAGGTCGACGGCATCCAGATGATCGTCGACGGCTATCACGGCGAGGTCTACACCAACCCCAGCGAACTGCTGCGCAAGCAGTTCGCCGAAGTGGTCGAGGAAGAGAAGCAACTGGCCCTCGGGCTGGATGCGCTGCGGGATTTGCCGTGCATCACCCTTGACGGCCACCGCATGCCGCTGTGGGTCAACACCGGCCTGCTGGCGGACGTGGCCCGGGCGCAGAAGCGTGGCGCTGAAGGTGTCGGTCTGTACCGCACCGAAGTGCCGTTCATGATCAACCAGCGTTTTCCCAGCGAAAAAGAGCAACTGGCGATCTATCGCGAGCAACTCGCCGCGTTTCACCCGCAGCCGGTGACCATGCGCAGCCTGGACATCGGTGGCGACAAGTCGCTGTCGTACTTCCCGATCAAGGAAGACAACCCGTTCCTCGGCTGGCGTGGCATTCGCGTCACCCTCGATCACCCGGAAATCTTCCTGGTCCAGACCCGCGCGATGCTCAAGGCCAGCGAAGGCCTGAACAACCTGCGGATTCTGCTGCCGATGATCTCCGGCATCCACGAGCTGGAAGAAGCCCTGCACCTGATCCACCGGGCCTGGGGTGAAGTGCGTGATGAAGGCTGCGATGTGCCGATGCCACCGATCGGCGTGATGATCGAAATTCCGGCAGCGGTTTATCAGACCAAGGAACTGGCGCGGCAAGTGGACTTCCTGTCAGTCGGCTCCAACGACCTGACCCAGTACCTGCTGGCCGTGGACCGCAACAACCCGCGAGTGGCCGACCTCTACGACTACCTGCACCCGGCAGTACTGCAAGCGCTGCAGAACGTGGTGCGCGATGCCCATGCCGAAGGCAAGCCGGTGAGCATCTGCGGTGAAATGGCCGGTGATCCGGCAGCGGCGGTGCTGTTGATGGCGATGGGTTTCGACAGCCTGTCGATGAACGCCACCAACCTGCCGAAAGTGAAATGGATGCTGCGTCAGATCAACCTGAGCAAGGCCAAGGAATTGCTGGCGGAGTTGATGACCATCGACAACCCGCAAGTGATCCACAGCTCGCTGCAGCTGGCGTTGAAGAACCTTGGGTTGGCGCGGATGATCAATCCGGCTTCGGCCAAAACCCTCTAAACCTGTACTGGCCCCTTCGCGAGCAAGCCCGCTCCCACACTAGATCTCCAGCGCACACAGGCTTTGTGTACTACGCAGATCCAATGTGGGAGCGGGCTTGCTCGCGAAGGCGTCAGTCCCGGCGACGCCAATCTAAACCCTGATCTCCACTTCCCCCAAATGCCCGCCATACGGCCCGAAACTCCGCTCGACCATATGCCGCGTCCCATCCGCATGCACGATCAACGCCGTGCTCGCCCGCGTCCCGTAAGTCGGGCTGGCAATGAACACACTCGACAGCAACGCCTCGGTGGCCAACCCCACCCCGGTATCCGGCAAATCGGCAAACGGAGCCGGTTGCGCATTGTTCAACAACGCCAACAGCGCCTCAGGCTGCGGATCGTCCAGCACCTGGCTCAATGCTGCGCGCGCCTTGAGCAACTTCGGCCACGGCGTATCCAGGCCGGCGTTCGACAAGCCATAAACTCCCGCTGGCAGCATCACCGCCTCAGCAGCCCGGGCATTGAAGTGCCACAGCTCGTTGGCGTTGCCGATCAGCAAGTTAAATCCGGCATATTCGAGGGAACGTGCAACAACGTCGCTCAAATAGTCATCAATGGGCATTTCCCCGGCGAGAAATCGCGCTACCAGTTCACCCCTCGATTTTCGCGCGGGCGGTTGATGCGGATTGCGAATATTGGTCAGCGCAGCGAAGCGTCCATCGGCACCGACACCCAGCCAGGTGCCGCCGGCCTCCAGATCGCGACCGGCATAAACTTGCGGCGATTCCGGCCATTGCGCCAGCGGCAGGCTGGGGCGGGCGTAGAATTCGTCACGGTTGGCGGCGACGATCAGCGGCTGCGCGTGGCCGGGCTGCCAGGCAAAGACAATCAGGCACATAAGGAGGTCCTTGGGGTTTTTTTGCCCACTCTACGCAGTCATCGTGCGGGTATCCATCGCCATCCAGTGGAGCTTGAGGCCATGCATCCGTTACCATGCCGCTCCTATTTTTGGGAAGCGGGCGGGGACGGCCATGGAATTTCTACTGTACCTGGCGCTGGGCGCCTGTGCAGGCGTGCTGGCCGGGCTGTTCGGGGTGGGGGGCGGAATCATCATCGTCCCGGTACTGGTGTTCAGTTTCACCTTGCAGGGCTTCGATGCATCAATTCTGACCCACTTGGCGGTCGGCACTTCGCTGGCGACGATCATCTTTACCTCGATCAATGCCATCCGCGAGCATCATCGCCGGGGCGCCGTGCGCTGGCCGATTTTTGCCTGGATGACCGTCGGTATCCTCATCGGCGCCGGCTTCGGTGCGCTGACCGCCGAAGCGATCTCCGGGCCGAACCTGCAGAAAATCATCGGCGTATTTGCGCTGATCATCGCGGTTCAGCTGGCATTGGATGTCAAGCCGAAAGCCAGCCGCACGGTGCCGGGCAAGGTCGGTCTGACCGTGGCCGGCAGTGTGATTGGCTGGGCTTCGGCGATTTTCGGGATTGGCGGCGGCTCGTTGACCGTGCCGTTCCTGACCTGGCGCAGCGTGCCGATGCAGCAAGCGGTGGCGACATCTTCCGCCTGCGGGCTGCCGATCGCGTTGGCCAGTGCATTAAGTTTCATGATTCTGGGGTGGCACGATCCGTTGTTGCCGGCCCATAGTCTCGGTTTTATTTATTTGCCGGCGTTGCTGGGGATTGCCCTGACCAGCATGGTGTTCGCCCGCCTCGGTGCTCGACTGGCCCATAGCCTGTCGCCGCGCTTGCTGAAAAGACTGTTCGCCGCTTTGCTGTTTTGCGTAGGCCTGAGTTTCCTGCTCTGACCCGCGCCGCAATGCTGGCTTAATCCTGGCGTGACAGCGTCCCCGGGAATTTTGAAGGTTTCAACTCTAACGAGGAGTCGCAATGCTGCCTTACCCGCAGATCGACCCGGTGGCCCTGGCCATCGGTCCGCTGAAAATCCACTGGTACGGCCTGATGTACCTGATCGGCATCGGCGGCGCGTGGTGGCTGGCGTCCCGCCGGCTGAACCGCTTCGACCCGACCTGGAGCAAGGAGAAGCTCTCCGACATGGTGTTCTGGATGTCGATGGGCGTCATTGTCGGCGGCCGCCTGGGTTATGTGCTGTTCTACGATCTGAACGCATACCTGGCCAACCCGACGCTGATCTTCGAGGTGTGGAAAGGCGGCATGTCGTTCCACGGCGGCTTCATCGGCGTGATGCTGGCGGCGTTGTGGTTCGGTAAAAAGAACGGCAAGTCGTTCTTCCAGCTGATGGACTTCGTCGCACCGATGGTGCCGATCGGCCTGGGTGCCGGGCGTATCGGCAACTTCATCAATGCCGAGTTGTGGGGCAAGGCGACCGACGTGCCGTGGGCAATGGTCTTTCCGACCGACCCGGCGCAACTGGCGCGCCACCCGTCGCAGCTGTATCAGTTCGCGCTCGAAGGCGTGGCGCTGTTCGCGATCCTCTGGCTGTTCTCGCGCAAGCCGCGGCCGACCATGGCGGTGTCCGGGATGTTCGCGCTGTTCTATGGCATTTTCCGCTTCATCGTCGAATTCGTTCGGGTTCCGGACGCGCAGCTGGGCTATCTGGCCTGGAACTGGCTGACCATGGGCCAGGTACTGTGCATACCGATGATTGTCGGCGGCCTGTTCCTGATCTGGCTGGCCTATCATCGCGCGCCGGCGGCCCCCGCGGCCGCTGTATAAATTCGAACCCCGGGGTGACGACCCCGGGTTCAAGGACACAGGTAACTCATGAAGCAATATCTCGATCTGGTCGCCCACGTCATCAAGAACGGCACCAAACAGGCCAACCGTACCGGCGTGAACACCATCAGTTTTCCCGGTGCGATGCTGCGTTATGACCTGAAAGAAGGTTTCCCGGCGATCACTACCCGCAAGATGGCCTTCAAATCGGCCATTGGCGAGATGTGCGGTTTTCTGCGCGGGGTGAACAACGCCGCCGAATTTCGAGCCCTGGGCTGCAAGGTCTGGGACCAGAACGCCAACGAAAACGCCCAGTGGCTGGCTAACCCGTTCCGCCAGGGCGAAGACGACCTCGGCGAGATCTATGGCGTGCAATGGCGAAAATGGCCGGCGTACAAGCAGATCCCGGTCAGCAACCAGGCCGCTATCGAGCAGACCCTGAGCCAAGGCTATCGCCAGATCGCCGAAGGCGAAGAAGAGGGCCAGGCGTACGTGGTGCTGTACAAGGCGATCGACCAGATCCGCCAATGCGTCGACACCATCATCAAGGACCCGGGCAGCCGCCGCATCCTGTTCCACGGCTGGAACGTCGCCCAGCTCGATGAGATGGCCCTGCCGCCGTGCCATTTGCTGTATCAGTTCCATCCGAATGTCGAGACCAGAGAGATCTCCCTGACCCTCTACATTCGCTCGAACGACCTGGGCCTTTTATCGGACGTAGGAAAAAGAGCACAGTACGCGCTCCTGGCCTAAAAAATTTGTCTTTCATGCGACTTCATCTTGACCTTGACAAGCTGCACATTCTGCATAGGATGGGCGGCCTTCAAAAAGGGGTAGTCGGTGAAGGTTATAGTCAGAGAGAAGCAGATGCTCGACCTGGGTGGGTCGATGCTCAACGAGGATGGGCCTACAGTGGCAGACCAGGTGTCTGTGACGGGAGTGGGGCTGTTCGATTCAGAAGAGAGGCTAGTCCCGCTTGTAAGCGAGTACCTGACCTTCGCAGTACGCAGTGCCAACCTTGCGGCCCTGTCAGCCGAGACGTACGGGCGAAACATTGGTTACCTTCTCGAGCACATGAAAGGCACGCCTACTTTCAAAAGCTCGTCCTATGACGAAATACTTCTTGCCGTAAGTAAGCACAACATTCAGCGCTACTATTCCCACTTGCGCGAAGTTGATAGTTTGACCTCAACAACTATCCGTAACAGGGATGCTTGTTATATGGCCCTGTTCAACGATTTCTTGTGTGTTGCAGGTAAACAACGAACTGCTGTGCGGGAGGACAATCCTTATGCCGGTGGATTTCTTTCGCCGCCTCCGAAGAAAGATTTGGTATATCCCTGTTCCATGCTGGAGCTCAAAGCGCTTATTGAGTATGCCAGTAGCGAGAGGGAACGTTGCCTAATCCAAACTATCTTTGATGTGGGCTTGCGTCGAAGTGAAGTTGGTAGGGTCACCCTAGGGGCCGTGAATAAGGCTTTGGGGTTCGCTCAAGCTAATTTTGTTCCAGATGACGCACTTGATTGGGTGCATCCTGATTATTGCCCGCTGTATATTGATGGAAGCAAGGGGCGTGGTAAGGAGTTCAAACCGCGATACTCAATCGTGAGTCGAGCGGTGCTCGAGCGTATTAAGCGTTATCACGCTTCTCCTTTATTCAAGAAGCACGCTCGCCGTTACGAAAGTGCGGATGTAACTCCCTGCTTCTTCAATTCAGAGGGACAACCTTTCAATCCTGACGCTATTAGCAAACTGCTTGAGCGACTTTCTAAGCGTGCCGTTAAGAGCAAGCGACTTGAGCGTATGGTCTCGCCACATAAGCTTCGTCATGGCCATGCGTATGCGATTTTGACTAGCCCAGACTTTGGCGATAACTACCTCGACAAACTTCTAATGGCGCAGAAATCCCTCGGCCACGAAGACGCATCCACGACAGGAATTTATACCAGGTTGCCACAGGATATCTTTCATCTGGTTTGCCCGAACACGGGAGAAGTTTCGACCAAGGCAAAAAGCATGGCGGATCTTGCTGCGCAGACGACATTGAAAATCAGGTTGGGAGATAAGAAATGAATATTTCAGTACGTGCAGTTGAAAGTGGCAAGATCATCAGGTGGCTTAGAGAGCTGGAAGAAAATCCACTTCGATACTACGAAGTAGAACTCAGTGATAACGCCAGTGGGAAGTACGCGCCACTCATGCTGAGTGAGGATTATATCGCCGGCAAGGATCTCGACCCATCAATCGAGATGTTCGAGCTTGCAGAGCAAAAACTCATTCTCAACATGCTCATTGATGGCGTTATTCACCAGGGAGAAACTGCTGCTGGGTGTAACTGGCGTTTGAAGCTGTTGGGCTGGTACAAATCGCTCTCCCCAGAAGAGAAGCTCGCGTTGCCCATTTACGGTAACAAACTTAGTCTCACGAAAGCAGTTGAACCGATTGTGGGGCTTGAGTCGATCAAGTACGGCTACAGTAGGTATGAAAGTGTTAGGCTTGCCTACGAGGAGATCAATCTGGATCTTCAGTCTTTGGGCTTAGCCTCTGCGGACTATATGACCGTTAAGGAACGAATTGAGTCCCAGGAAGAGTTTATTCCACAGGAGAGTTCTTTTGTGGATTTTAAACGCCTCAAGATGCTTGATTTCGCCACCTTGGACGACCTCGAGAAATCATCTGAAGATAGGCCATTCAACGATCTAAAACATGCGTTTTCGACTGCTTCGCTGGGTACTGCCAGCGACTCAGGTGCAAGCAATTACAATGAGGGGTTCAAATGGTTCACTAAGTTCCTTGTTGGGCGTGGTTTCAGCGGAATGGAGCCGCTGACTGAGTTTCTTGATTCATTTGTCCTTCCTCTGTTCCGCTCGTACCTTGAACGGCACATTGTTGCGGGTGACATTTCTCCAATCGCCGCCAACACCTTAATTAGCGCTGCCCGGAAAACCTTGACGACCATCAAAAATATCAAGGGTTACACTGGATCAGATTTCATCAACTGCCAAGGATTCGATGCTGATCGCGTTACTGATCAGTACCGTCCCTACTCGAGCGCCGAGCGCATTTGCATCTCTGCGAGTGTGGACGAGGACATCCTTCACTACAACACCCTTGCGCAGCCTTACCAGTTGACAGGTATCGGTGAAGACCCTATCGATGAAAAGGGTAATCTCAAGCCAGGTTGCAATAACCTTGACAATGCTCGCTGGATTTTTGAGAACAAACTCGGTTGCTCGCATGTTGGTCACGATCAAAAGGACAGCCAGGATCTTCACACCAGAGCCTTTCTACGTATCGTGAAACGTTCGGGCACCGGCCTTCGAGAAGTTGTTGAAGGCTGGGGAGTTCACTATATGATCGACTCTAATGTCATTACTCCATATGCCATCAAGCTAGCCCAAATTACCGGGCTGAACGCTGATTCTATTAAGCTTCTTGATGTGGACGACTATGAGCCTAAACATCCGCTCACCGGTCGTCCATGTTTGAGGTACTGGAAAGAGCGCTCTGAGGGCGGCAAGTTGATGCACCTTGATATATTTCAAGCTGACATCACTTGGCTTACCACTTCTCAATCGAAAGCTATTTCCCAAATCTTTGAAGATATCAAAGCTTTGACGTCCCCAATGCGCGACTCTGCGCCTGAAGCCGTACGCGATAAGCTGTTCATTTGGCAATCCAGTGCGCCCACGAGTTTTATGGAGATCAAGTCCTTCGCGACCGGCAAGCAATCGGCCTTGTGGGTCGCTTTTGCGGCGTATGCGAAACGCAAAGCCCTTTTGGATAGTGCTGGTCAACCGTTGAGTCTTTCACCTTCTCGTTTGCGCCCCAGCTTCATCAGCGAGCTTGTAGAGCGGGACGTGCCGATCCGCGAGATTCAGCTGATTATGGGTCATAAGCACATTGAGACCACCCTGGCCTATCTGGATCGTATGGACTTCAACCACATCGCACGCTCCAAACTGGATGTGGCGCTCAGGGAGCTCCATGAGTCGGCAGCCGAGGCGTTTGATCAGGGCCCGAACAATGATGCTGAGGCCAACCTGATCGACGTCGTGAATCTCGATGGGCCTCAGGTTGTTTTCAAAACCCCGCTGGCGAGCTGTCGTAATATTTTCAACCCGCCAGAGTTCATCAAAAAACTGAGTACCTATGTACCTGGTAGCCCATGTGCGCTGTACAACATGTGCCTGGGATGTGAGAACGTTTTGCTCACTGCGTCTAATTTGCCGGAGCTGTTCGCAATGGAGCGGGACTACCTCAAGCTTATGGAGGTCTCTCGCATCATGGACACACCCTATGGGCGCGTAGTGCGCGAGAACCTTGGTCTGCTGGACGGCATTCTCAACAAAAATTCTGACTTCACTCCCAAAGAGTTGGCTGAAGGTCGTCGCCTTTCGGAGTTTGTGGATACGACTGTGCTGGTTGATGGGGTGGGAATGTGATGATGGAGCAGGTGGATTTCTCAACCCTTCTGACTTTTTCAAAGTTTCGCTCGAGCCTGTCCTTGCTACAGGGCGCGGCTTTTGCTCTTGAAGCAGGGGGTGAGCAGCAGGAAGCCTTGGCTTTTCTGTCCTACCTCAATGCTTTGCACGTATCAGAGCTCTCTGCATTCCTGGATGGGGTGTGGGACTTCAATGCAGATTATCCAAACGCCTCGCGCTATATTCGTGGAGCTAAACTTCGCATCGATTTCACGAAGTACCCCAACATTCCAGAACTGGCGATTCTTGAGCTTAAAGCCGCATTCATCATCATTCTCAAGGCGCTGAGTGGGATTCCAGCGGATGGAGAATCCACCAGCGTGAGCAAGAAACCGCTGAAACCTAACTCGTTGATCAATGACTATGAGTGCGGGCTTCGGTTTTTGGATAAGGTGTACTCCGTCGCTGCTATTGAGCTTGGAAAGGAGCACGTTGATCGTGAGCTGATCTCAATTCAATGCCTGCCTGCGCATCTCTATGCCACAGCTGCTGAAGATTTTGATTACGTATACGATGGCAACACAGAGAAGCTTTTCAAACTACTAAAGTCAGGCTATCTGCAAGCGAACGTGTTCGGTGCAACCCTGCCATTCGTGGACTTTACCAAGTTGAAGTGGAAAGTCCTTGGTGGTAAATATCGCCCTGCAAAGGATGCTGAAAAAAAGTCCCAGGTATTACCAAACACCGTCTTCGAAATTTCATCTCAAATGGCCTCGCTGTCCATTGTCGATTTTTTGGATGCTATGGATGAGGACGTGATGGATGCCGCGAGCCTCAAACGCCGCAACGCCAAAGAATATTTTCCTGCGCAAAAGAATGGGTTGAACCCGCTGAAATTTAACCTATATGTCTATAATCGGTTGGTGAGTAAGGGCTTCTCGAAGGAGGAAGCTTCTAGGTTGTTGG
Organism: Pseudomonas sp. VI4.1; assembly: GCF_002029345.1. NCBI lineage: Bacteria > Pseudomonadati > Pseudomonadota > Gammaproteobacteria > Pseudomonadales > Pseudomonadaceae > Pseudomonas > Pseudomonas sp. VI4.1. Next base: position 129,334 of record NZ_MULM01000179.1, on the reverse strand, counting down.
ACAGTGATGTCATGGGTTCAAGCAATCTGTTCTCGATGAATGCTAACTATGCGGTTAGGCAGTATGCAAAAATCACCGGCTCGCCATTTAGTGATGAATTCAGGTTGTATATGAATTTCGTCAACTATTCGTGCCTCTACATTATTGGTCAGTACACAGGGATGCGTCCGTCTGAATATGCAGAGCTACTTGCTAGTTCTAGCCTTCGATTTGATGGTCGCTACTGGGTTTTGGCGAGTAATGTGAGTAAACATCAAGACAATCTTGTTGAGTTGTTTGATGATTTTTGGCTCGCTATCCCCATTGTTCGTGATGCTGTTCGGGTGTGTCAGTTGATCAGCAAATACAAGAACAATGATTACATCTTTTCGAATGTGGATACGGTCGCGTTTGGGGAGCAAGGAAAGCCGTTCTCTTCCGGAGCCACGAAGCTTACGCTGGAGAAGTTCTTCGAGCGTATCTTGCCGCCTGAGACTTTTGAAGAGCTGGACTTCAACGCCTACATGATGCGCCATACCTTGGCGTACCAGTTGTATCGCGCTGACCTGGGTCTGCCGTTTATCTCTCACCAGCTTAAGCACTTCGGTGAGATCGTGGGTGTGGGGCATTCTGATCGTGGGTTCAGCAAGACCACTCTGCTCTATGGCGAGATTGCGGACAGGATAGCCAAGGGTGGTGGTGCCAGGAAGGCAAAAGGGAGGTCGCTTCGTCAGGATGCGGAGCTTGAGAGCATTCACCATCGCTTCGATCCTGACGGCAGCTACGCAGGTGTGAACGCTGAAGCTCACAAAGAGGGCCTCAGGAAGGTTTTTCAGGGATACATGGCCTCTGGATACACCAAGGATGACATTTTTGAGGCTATGCTCGACCAGCACATTGCGGTTATCAACGTAGGCTCTGGCTTCTGTTATGGTGGCGGTGTGGATGAGTTCGACAGCTCCCTGCCTTGCATTGGCGGGCTTCGTTGTAACCCTAACCGTTGCCAGAATGCCATCGTCAGCAAGGCTAACGCGCCGGCTTGGCGAGACGTGTATTACCAGAACAAGGCGATGCTTGGGAATCCGGCGTACGCACACGCCCATGCGCAGAACAAAGCTGCTATGGAGGAAGCGTACGGCGTCCTTCAACTGCTGGAAGAGGAGCTCTGAGATGGCTGATCCACGTGCATTCGATGAGAAGAATAAAGATGACTTTGATCAGTACACAGAGTTGTTGGCCCAGGCGCTTCTTAATATCGCAGCGGACGACTCTTTGAAGGCGACTGTTGCTGAGCTTAGCCGCATGACTGGTATGCATCGCAATACTATCCGAATGCGTGTTTGGCCTTTGGAGCGCCTTGAGATTGTCAAGGAAAATCGCCGAGTCGAAGTTTTGCGCAAGCAGGTTTCGAACAAGAAGCCACTTGATCCTCTTGTAGTGCTGACTGAGAAGTTGGAAGCTGCTCGGATTGAAGTTCTCCACTGGTTTACCGAGTCTAAGATAGCTCGCGACGATGCTCAGACTAACGAGCAGAAGTATAAAGATATGATTGGTTCAAGAGATACCTATAAGAGCCTTTTGGCAGATGCCAACAAACGGCTCTTGGAGTCTCATAAAGAAATTGATAAACTTAAGCAGGTTATCAGTATCCTGGAAGCTGCCCAGGCGGAGGAAAAAGCGTGAAAAGCTATCTAGAATTACTGACAGATGTTCTTGAAAATGGTGCGGTCAAAGGTGATCGAACTGGCACTGGTACAGTAAGCGTATTTGGTAGGCAGTTCCGCCACGACCTATCAAAAGGCTTTCCTTTGCTCACAACAAAGAAGCTGCATTTTAAAAGCATTGTTAACGAGCTTATTTGGTTTCTTGGTGGCGATACCAATGTCAAATGGCTCAACGAGAATGGCGTTAAGATCTGGAATGAGTGGGCCACTGAAGAAGGTGATCTCGGGCCTGTGTACGGTAAGCAATGGACTGCCTGGCCAACCAAAGATGGCGGCACAATCAACCAAATTGACTACGTCGTTAACGCCCTGAAGACCAATCCTAATAGTCGGCGCATCCTGTTCCATGGATGGAACGTAGAATACCTGCCGGACGAAAAGGTGAGCCCGAAGGAAAATGCCAGACAAGGCAAGATGGCCCTGCCGCCGTGCCATCTTCTGTACCAGTTCTATGTGGTTAATAATAAGCTGTCCGCGCACCTATTCATTCGGTCGTCCGATAGCTTCTTGGGTCTCCCATACAACACGGCATCCTTGGCGTGCCTGACGCACATGCTCGCCCAGCAATGTGATCTCGACGTTGGTGAGATCGTGATTTCGCTCAGCGATGTCCACATCTACTCCAACCACATGGAGCAGGTGAAGACTCAAATTGCTCGTGAGCCACGTCAGTTGCCTGAGCTGAAGCTGCTTCGCAAGCCTGCATCCATTTACGACTACAAGTTCGAAGACTTCGAGGTAGTGGGCTACGACCCGCACCCGCATATCTCAGCACCTGTATCGATTTGATCCCCAGCAGCATCGAGTGATAAGACCGGCCTCAGGGCCGGTTTTTCCTTTTCTGCGCATGGAGAAATCCGGTGCGACATCCAAGCCCTGATCATATTCTCTGGGGGCTGCCGTATGATTGCAGCAACTACAGCCACCACCTCACCTGGGGATAATGCCTTGAAGCTCCTCACAAGCCTCTGGAACCTCATCAGCCCCGACCGCCGACCCGACAGGGAGAAAGTGCGAGAGCGTGACTTCACTGCTGCTGTGAACTCCCTAAAGACCCTTTCGACGACCGACCGGGGTGGCATGTCCATTGATCCCGAAGAGGTTCGCGAGCAGATAACTTCATCACGTGAGCAGCTCAGGCATCTCGTTCACAAGCCAGGAGCCCCAAGCAGGCCGTTGAAGGTAATGAGGAACATTCAGGTGGAACAGGAAGCGACTCTCTCCGTAGAGGCTCCAATAGATGCACAGGACTGTATTGAGGTGGTGGCTTGGCGTCGGCTGCCCAGCGGCGATTCCGTGCGCTATTTAGGTCTCCAGTGTACGAGCACGGGGCGATTCGCTGTCGCGACAGCCAGCCTGTTCTCAGGTGGTACAGAGAGTCTTCCGCCTTGGGTCGACGGCAATACAAATAGGCTGGTTGCTAGTGCCTTACAGAGCGCTGAGCTCCACTGGTACGTGACTGTAAGTGAGGCGATGGATGCCTGGGATGCGGCGCTCTGATGATCCTACAAGACAGAGAGGTTCGTCCGGCTCGTCTGCTTCCGCTTGAGCACTACGACGATTACGGTGACATACCGCCAGAGGGGATGGATCTAGAGGAAGTGGAGCTCATCTGGTGGACAGTCGCGTCTCGGATGAGCAAAAAAGAACTCCGAAAAAGGCTGAAAGAGGTCGCAGATAACTATCGTGATACAGGTTGCTTCCGGTATGCGGCAGTTTCAGATGTTCAAGGGCGCGGTCGTTACCCTCGGGGCGTCATCAACGTTCTTAGGCAGGTGCTGAAGCCGCGCGGATTAATGCCCCAAGACACGGCTGATGACGTGCTTTATGTCCAGACTGAAATCTGGCATCTGTGCATCTCCAACGCGCTTGAATGGTGCCCCCCGAATGCTCTCACTAGGAAGCTTCGCGGCGTGAGGGTTGAGGCCGATCTGGGGTTATAGGTGGCGTGGAGTGCTACCTAATTTACCGGACGCCTGCCTGAGGGAAGGGGCGATAGAGTTGTGTCCAGGAGTTCGATTCACTGGCACCAAGGCCCCCATGTCGGCGGGTTATCGATAATATCAATGGACGTACTGAGCTCGTCCTGTATGCGTTCGAAAACCCTGTCGAGTCTCGGATGGGCTTTCGACTCCCTCAGTGTCTTCACAAGCTGCAACAGCTCCCGGCCCTGAGCTAAGGGCATCTGCACGTCGCAATACACTGTGTCGTCATCGTCCGTCATTCCCATCGAATTCTCCCCTTAGCCTGGTCGTTTCGCCTCGTAGCCCACCGTGTGGAGGTTAGTGCGTGCCCCTCCGGGGAAAGGCTGTCGTGAACCGAGTCTGCGTCTCGGCCCTTCGGGCTTCCATCCTGCACGTCCGCGCGCTCCGCTTGCCCAGCCCGTAGCGCTTTCTACTCACAACCCAAGGTCTAGCTCCAGTCGCAGCCCTTTGACTGGAGCAGGAATGAGCTCCACAGGCAGTGCTTGAATTAAACTATCTGCGAGGTAGCGCCTGTAGCAGCTCCAAATAGCGACCTTGTATGGAAGCTCATCAAAAGCCGGCCAGCCAACTTTTGCGAATGCTTGTGCTGCGCTCAGAGCTTCAATCGCATCAGCGCCGACCCACTCTAGGCGCAGGTATTCAAGGGAGCTGAGGCGAGGTTTGGGGCCATGTTTCTCGAGTAGCTCAGTGATGAGATTCTCTAATCCAGAGCGACCAAAGAACCTACAGGCTGCTTGCCATACCAAGCCCTCATCGGGGACTGTAAGACGGCTTAACTGCTTATGCATACTCGATTCCATCAGTCGATCCAGCCCGTCCTAATTGCGTCCAACCTGCACGGCTCGGTGCTTTTGCAGATGCTGCATCTCACGCTCCCATTCAACCAGAAATTTATCCCAGTCTGAGGCGTATGGCCCATCAAACAACCTGGTCGAACCGACACTTGCTTGATTGAAGCGCTCCCTCCATGGCTGCGGGATAGTCTGCTCCAGGATGATGTCGATTCCGGAGCTGTGGCGCATCACCGAGACAGAGTTACGAACCTCAATGAGGTCGAGTGGCTTATCGCTACAGGGGGTGTCGTTTGGCTCTTGGTCGTCGAGATCATCGAGGATGGCAAGGAGGTCGGATGCTCTGGGATCACCAGGACGGAGGCATGCAAGGGCCCACAGAGCCCTTCGCCTAGCGCCCTCAAGCTGACAGAGTTCATCGTGGGTCATTTCAGCCGCATCCTTGTTGATTTGATATCGGGCAGTAGCTATGGCGTGCCGCCTGCGGCGGAAGGCTGGCGAGAACTGAGCCACGGCTGCGCCGCGTCTCAGCCCGTTGGGCGCTCATCCTGTACGCCTGCGCGCTCCGCTTGCCTGATACTCGCATGGAAAGGAAATTCTGGCGCCGCGAGTCCGAAGCCGGGGCAGGTGTAACCGTCCTCTACGTACAGGATTATTATTTATGGAGCTTACTGAAGCGACTCGATAGCACTGCAGCTTCGGTAGTTTCCCAAGCTTCAGGATCAGACGTAGCGTTGAACATCACCAATGCCCTCCACAGGAAAAAGGCGGCAACCAAGCTCGACTCAATTACTGCAAATACCGTAGTGGTATACATATAATCTGAATTTTCTCCGAAGAAAAACAGCACTGGAAATATCGAAGCTATCCAGCCGGCGACGAAAGTTAAGCAAAATGCGATGGCCGCAGTGACCATCAGAAAAAGCGGGACTTGATATCTATACTGGGTTGCAAATGATTTCTCGCCGTTTTGCTTCGCTAGGCCGTACAAGATGCCTGTGTTTTTTTCTTTGTCATTGTTTCTTTTAAACAAGCCATACAGTGTCACACTCTCGCCGACCTCTAACTCTTCGTAAAGCTTGTTCGACACTTGCAAATTCGGGATAACTGCACCGTCAATGCTGACTTTAGCTTTATGTCCGCCGTTCATTCGATCAACAGATCGAACGTAGTCAACTTTTCCTGAAACTTTCACGCAATCGAACTTCATCACTCACTATCCCTGCCTTCGCTTAAAAAAGTGGATCTGGTTCTTGCCAAGACGTCGCTCAGTGACGATTGCAGGCGGGCTTACGCGGGCCATAAACGTCGGACTTGATGAGCGCGTCTCCCATCGAGACGTCCCTGGCCGTGTCTTAGGTGCTGCTCTCATGACCAATCCATCACCAATCCATCACCAATCCATCACCAATCCAAACATCCCGCCGCTATGATCAAACGACCGCTTGGCAAACCGTATGTCACGATAATATCACTATGGTCTGTTTATCGAAACACGCTTGCCGTGGCTCTATCCTCAGTTTTGAGGATCCGACTCATGCATCTGAAAGAAGCGCTGGCAGGAGCATTGCGTGGAGCTCGTGCTCATCAGGGGTTGAGTTACGAAGAGTTGGCGGGGGCAACGCACAGAACGTACGTGGGGAAGCTTGAGCAGGCCCGAGCGAACGCGACGTTGGAGAAACTGGACGAGATCGCTGACTATCTAGGCCTCGACCTTTTGACTATGGTCACTCTCGTCATTGCTGCGCAGGGTGACGAACTTCCATCTGAGGCTTTGCAACGTACTGCCATGCGAATCAGGGAATTCGAGATGTCTGGAGGGTGGCAGTTGGTAGAGGAGCAATTCAGTGATGGAAAGCTCATCAAGCGCTCCCAGGGAAAGCCTAAGCAGCCGCTTAATGCGGAATACATTCGAGCCTTGAAAGCGCAAGGTCTTGACCGGAAAACAATCGCTGAAAAACTCGGAATTGCACGGACTACCGTTCAGAAGTATTGGAATACATAAACCTCCAGGTTATCGCGATCCCTCTTTCTTTACGTGATGTCTTTTGTGCTCGTGGCTGCGGTGTATCCTTGGGCAAGGGTAAGCACTTGTGGTGTTGGCCATAATGTGGGGAGCAGGTTCGGATGGCTGAAATAGTGGGGATATTTAGTCGATGAAGCACGTCAGACTGATTCGCCACGGGGAAAGCGCCGCGAACGCTGGAGAAGCCAGTTCGGATCATGCGAGCATCCCGCTAACGCCAAAGGGTGTCGAACAAGCGCACTTGGTGGCCGGGGCATTCGCCCAGGCCCCGGATCTAATCGTAGCCTCACCGTTCTCTCGAGCCCAAGCAACGGCGATGGAGACGGCGACTGCTTTCTCTTCCGTACCGTTTGAAACCTGGCCCATCCACGAATTTACTTACCTTGAACCGGGGCGGTGTGCCAATACGACAGTTGCTCAGAGACGAGACTGGGTCGAGGCATATTGGGCCAGGGCAGACCCAGCGTTCAAGGATGGTGAAGGCGCCGAGTCATTCCTGGACTTTATATCTAGAGCTCAGTCTTTCTTAGATCGACTTGCAGAGCATCCTGCCCAGGACATCGCCGTATTTTCACATGGGCAACTCATCAATGCGGTGGCTTGGCTGATTGAGTGCAGGCCACAGAAGATTGACGGTCAAGCTATGGCCGAATGGCGAGAGTACGAGATCACTAACCACGTGCCTAACTGCTCTGGTTACAAGCTTACCAAGCACCCAGACGATGCCGGCTGGAGAGTAAGTCCTGGGGAGTTGCGAATTGGCGTAACTCAACGCGTAACAGGCAGATCCTACCAAGCGGTTCGCGATCCCGAGCGCCTGCTGATTGAGGAGCGGGCCCAGGCCCTATCGGCTGCAGGCTACCCGCTCAAACTAGATGATGATCCGGCTATGTACGCTGAGCAACGGCTGGAAGAGGCCAGAGCAGAAGCTCGCTCATCCCAGGTCGGTAGAGTTAGCCAAAACCCAGCGGCTGCGCTCTCCGCAAGAGAGGTATCCCAGGTACTAAGGGAGGCGATTTTCGGTCGAAGCGTCACGAGTAAGGTGGGTCAGGAATCGTGGGGCGAGATTTATGCCGGCCACTTCCAGATCAATGTAGACGGTTGGGAGATATCGATTTACGACGACTGCGATCAGCTCGACTACTGCGAAAAATGCATCAGCCCGGATGGGCGACACTGGTCGTTTGACTCCGGAGATCGCTTTGGCACAGACCCCATTGCACTGCTATCTGTATGGGAGCATCAGATGCTTGAGAAACTGCTGAAGGCTCTCTAGCGGTCGACTTTTAGTCGGCCACGACGACTGCCGCAGCCGCGCATCTTCTAACACCTACGTCAGCGTACATAGCCTTTAGTAATCATCCCAGTCGTCGTAATGCTCGTAGGACTCTGGCTGACCATCATCGCGCTGCAGGTCTTCAGTTATGAATTTGACACGACAAACCTTATGCCTTACCAGCGTGTCAGGCACGTACTCAATCGCAGGCGTCTGCGATGAGGGGCTGCTAAGCAAATCATCTAGGTTCGTGAAAGCAGTTCTAGGCTCGAGTGAAGCCACCACGGCATGATTAAAAAGGGTCAGGTTTGTACCTTTCCGCACTTGAGCGGATTCGAACAGTACACCGTCGAGCGGCGGGTCGAATTGTGTAGCTAGGTACTCCGCCATGACTTGTGTAGCTAGGTATTCGTGTTCCTGATTCGGAAGCACCGGGACGGTAATCTTTGCGTGGAGCGTCTTCAGGAAGATGCGTCTACCCATTTGTTCTTCGTAGCTGGCTTCAAACGCACTTAACGGCCTTGCTTCGTAGGCTTCATCCAAAGCAATGAAATCCAGGACGCGGACGGGTCTTGTGAGTTCGAATTTGCCGCTGACGACTCGTCCTCCTACTGGGGGGCGAAGCTCTGCAACACAGGTTTTTCGGTCGAAGGCTCCATAAAAAGCGGCCAACCCTTTAGGGTTCATTCGGCCAGCACCTGCGACCTCCTTGGGTGGTGGGCCGAGCTCTACGGCAGGCTTGCTAATGATCGAGTCGTATTCTGAAGCGGAATCACAGCGCCTGGCACGAAAGATCTGATCGTCGACAAGCTCTCTGACAACGAACATCGAGCCATCAGGGCTTTTGAAGGATGAAAGCCCTCGAAACAGCCAGTCCAGAAAACTCTTGGCATGCTCGCTGAAAAATCGATTCCCATGCTTCATTTCGTTCTGAAAATTTAGCCATCGAGCATCTGCTTCTCTTGGTCGAATCACTCTCCACTCATAGTTTTCATCATCACTGTACCTCGCGTCACCTCCTTGCATGATGTCGTAATGGGAGCTTTCGTTGAGGTCGCAGAGAACACGCTCGGCAACCGGGTCGTCCTCATCCAAACCAAGCAATTCTGCGACATGGAAGATAAGGGGGTCGCCAGTCTGCTCTGTTTCAGAGCGCTTTCCATTGTCATCGTACTGGTCGTATATCGCTCCAGGATGGCAATACTTCTGGAGGACATCGTCGACCATGCTGATCAGGTCTTCGAATGGGATAGCCTTACGCCTTTTTAAGCAGAACGAGCACTCCGCAGCCACGCCTGTTCGCCTGATCAACCCAATGAGATAGGCTTCGTTCAAGCATTGGTGGCAGATCAGGTCTTTGTCCATGGGGCTGTGCCTAGCAAAGTTCAGATGGCGGTGATTCTAAGTCACCTTAGACGCTGAGCCCGATGGAAACTTGCTGCGTCTTAGTCTTCCGTCTTCAGGGCGTGTCCTGGCAATCAGGTAGCGCAGGTGCACAGAGGCATGTCACATGAAGCAACCGCTCTTCGATTTCGATCTCAAACGCGTTTCTCGCCAGCACTACATAACTGGCAAGGCCGCAATCAATTTCCCTAACCCAGGATGCAGTACCGGTGGATGGCACTTTCTGTCGTACTTTGACCGAGAGGCAGGGGTCGCCAAAGTATCGCTCGCAGGAATTCACTACCCCGATACCCATGCTTTTTTCGGCGACACGGGCATCACTGATATGACCGAGGAGTTGAGGAAGCGCGGCTGGCCCGTAGAGGACAGAGGGCTCTTCATGGCTGATCACTACAGAGCCGCAACTGACATGATCGTTAAATGGGCGTTGAGCGATTCAACACATTGCAATGTAGAAGTCGCGGAATGGTTTCCTTCCCCTGAGGCAAGGAATCGGTTGCTTAAGGTGCTGGATCTTGGCAAGCCCCAGCTTTCTGAACTGCACAGGCTGCAAAAAGTGGACGCTTGGCTAAGCTCGCAATAGGTGATGACGTCCGGTTGGTCAGGAAGACAGCCGTTGTAATACATGCTGAATGAGAGCAATGGATATGCGCAAGAAGTCCCCGTCATGGTTTGTCCCGCTCCTGATTCTTTTTGCCGTCCTGTGGGCAATGGGTAAGAAGGATACGCCTCCAGATCAGGTTCAACCGAGCACCCAGAACGCGCCGAATACGCTAGTTTCAAGTCTTCCTGCTCCTTCCCCGACGCTGGCCTCGTCAATCGATCAGTACGTGAGCGCGGACAAGCTCAATATCAGGGATCAACCAGGCGGGAAAGTCATCTCCAAGCTGCAGCGAGGGGACAAGGTTCAGATCTTCGAGAAGCGAAATGAATGGGTGCGCATAAGCACTGATGGCCAACCGGCGAAGTGGCTTTCATCCAAAAGCCTCTGCAGCGGGTCAAACTGCTACGTCGTTTCACAACCGAAACCATCGTCTCCGCCATTACAACCGGCCCGCAGGCAAACTCCCGAGTACGGATCTTCCTGTCCTTGTTCTTCTGGAACAGTTTGCATAGGGCCAAGGGGCGGTAGGTACTGCATTACTTCAGGTGGAAACAAGCGCTACGGCGTTTGTACGATTATTGAATCTCACACGAGAACTCCCCTTTCCAGTCGACCGATAAGATCGGAGACAGCCTTCGTTTCCACCCTCGTCCCCATCATATCCAGAGGACGCGTCGAACCAAGCCCGCAAACCGGCGAGCTCATCCATTTTGTCGCAGCAGTGACATCGTCTTCGAATAGGGAAAGGGCCTGCTCAAAGACAGCTACCAATGCAACCAGGCGGTCGCTTTCTAGGGTGTTGAACCGTCCTACTTTCGTCCTACGCGCCAACATTGCGGGTGACATGAAAATAGCCTTGGAGATAACCCCCCGCTGCACCTGTAGAAGGCTCGCTATCCGGTCGAGGAATTCAAAAGGCAGTCCTTCGCGAATTAGCTTATGAAGCCTGGTACCGCGTGACGGCAGCCCGAGGGTCATCCAAATGCTCTGTGAGATCTGGGGCCCCGGTTGGTATTCCTTGAGCGATGACAAAACTTTCTCCTCCATCTGAAAAACCTATGGCTAAGCCGGGGGCGCCGGCCCGAAGCAGCGACCTTAAGAAAAATTCCTCATCACGCCATCTACTGCTAAGCCGTCCTTCCTGCGAAGAGAAGCACATTGCACTGTCATAAATTGTCTCAGCTGAATCAAGTCTTGATCTTGAAATCGTCTAGTCTTGCCGGTACTTCTAGGACACCAACCTCATGCACGGAAGCAACCATGCACTCAAGATTCAGAGTAATTGAAACCACCACACTGGACGATGGGAGCAAGCGATACAGGGTCGTTGATCTTGTCGAGGGAGGCTCTGCTAGCAAACACGGCGTATTCGAATTCAGGGCTGAGGCAGAGGTTGTTTGCTCGCTATTGAATGCCGAGCATCCACCGGAGATGAGAGCACGTTACGGCACCGCTTAACCTCCGCTGATCTGCGGGAGGCCAGGATGAATAACGCCGAGTAGTCATATGGCATTGGTGAACGTCTAGAGGATCGGAATGGATCCTCGCTCTGACAGGACGCTTTGTAACCGCCCCAGGTTCACCCGCTGGTACTCGTTGTCTCGGGTAACTCCGCATCACTAGGTTTTGACTTGAGATTGACGCGAGACTTAACCGAACGCAGCAGAACCACTCACGACATCAATAGGGCTTGATGAAGCTCAATAGTAGTAATCGTGACTTCAATACGCCTGCTTTCAAGCCAACCTCTTGTTTGGCTGACATCGAAAATCTGGCCCTGATCCATCAAGGCCAAGAGGAGCTCATCAGAGATACGTTAGCGTCCACAATCCGGACAATCCCTCTCTTCCCATGGGCCATGACACTGGATGCGCTCTGCGGCACCGACACAAATAAGACAATTCATCGCGACCACCAATTTATAGTTGTACCCGATCCGTCGTGGGCCGCTTGCGACGGGCGCTCACAGGCATTAGCGCGCGTGCTGATGAGCCTGGTGCTTGGTCGACTGAGAAGACCGAAAGAAAGTTCGGAGCGATGACGTTTTCGGTGCAAATAGGTCGTATCTACCGATCCTGCTAAGCACTGGCGGAAAACGGCAGCACTCCGAGCTCTTCGCCCTTGATCTTCTGAGTGCCGGCATTGGCCCGCAGGCGGTCGTAAAGGCTATCCGATCAAAAGCGATGGCGGAGCTTGTTATGACGACTACCCTTAGCCTGCTAGACGGATCGGGACACGGGAGCAGTTTTCCCGTTACGCCCGAAATCATTCAGTGAAAAATGGGAGGAATTCGAAGATGGATGAGCAAAAAATTCGAGAAGCTGCATATCGACTTTGGGAAAAAGATGGGAAGCCGCAAGGACAAGACCTTGAGCACTGGTTTACTGCTGAAAAAGCAGCCGGCGAAGAGGATTTTGATAGTCCAACCGCTGGCTCAACGCAAGGTAGCGAAGTTGACCCATCCCAAGCTGGCTCTTAGATGAAGATCAATGACTGGCAGATACCCATCGATAGCGCGCACCGCCGAATGCGCGCTATCCCCGTGACAGAACACTTACCTCTATAGCCCTTGGCGCTTTTAACCGTCCAGGTGGCTCCAAGTAGCATCGCGTGATCTTGCGTATTTGACAGCCTGGTGCTAAAGCCTGGGATAGCGGACAGCTTGGCAACGCCGAGGTGAAATAAGGCAGTCGGAATGAGCTTCTCAGAAGCATTTAAAGAAGACTAAGGGAATGACTCGTCAAGGTACAGCGCGTGGTGAAGATCTGATGCCGAGTCGGGCTTAAGCCCGGAGGAGCGGTAACCGACCCAGTGGAACAGGGAGGTCTGACCTCCTTTAAGCGTGCATCGGGAATATGATAAATCGCCGTTATTCGCAGTTCCGGGCGGTCAGTCGTCGTCGAGGGCAAAGAGCCGCTGGCTCATATTTTGGGGTCGCCCTTGGGCTTTACTACTCTTAGCTTCAAGAGGCGCAGCTCGGGTTCGTAGTGGCGGCTATCGCCGGATACTACGGCTGCCAACACTGACGCTGAAACAGAAGCGGCCCGAATCGGCCGCGCCGTTGATCGGATGCAGGATTACCTTAAAGGCGTGGTGCGGGATAACATCGAGGCCGTTTTGATCGCCTGGGCGATCCTCGATTAGCAAGAGGTCGCGTCGTGAGTACATCTGTAACCGAAATTGGCTGGCTGATTATCGGCCTGGTGGTCTGCATTCTCGGCCACCATCTTCTGTACTGACCATAACTCATGCGTGGTGCTCTGCACGCGATGGAGAGAACGAGGGGCCACAATGACTTGGCAACCCGGCACACTTAATGGCGCAGTTCATGAACGAGCAAGACGTATATAGCTTCAACGAAGCGTTGATGAGACGCCTCAAGGCCCAATTCAAGCGCGGCACCAAGCTCATGCTTAGGGTTGACGGGGAGACGTGCGCCGTGGATGTCGACTGGGTAGTGGACACCTTCCTGTCTTTATCGAAAGAGGCTCAATTCGTTGCTGCGGAAGTAGCTCAAGCTTGTACGACAAAGCTCCCAGGCGGATGTAGCGACCTCAATTACCTCTGTGAAATGTCCCTGCTACTCAAAAAGGCTGAGGGTGATGGCATGCTCCCCTAGTAAATAAAAAGACCACCTGCGAAAGCGGCCTTTTCGTCCATTTGCACGCCTTCATTCTGCGCAGGGGCGGGTTTTGGGTGCAGGTCGCGGGGACGGTTTTACGTCCTTCCCCGGCAGCTCCGACTTCGTCCGAGGGAAATACGTTTCCTGGCTCAAATTGGTTTTTTCGTTACGCCATCGCGTTTGTCGATCATTTCAGTCGCCTCATCATCAGTGCCGGAATGGCACAGTTCATCATCTTCTTCGGTCACCATCATTAGCGCATGGCCGAACAGCTCAGCACGCAGCAGCCGGGCAAGTTCACCGAGCTTCGGTTTGTCGGCCATCGTCCACAGGCCTGCGAACCCCCTTGAGCACCACCCGGCGTCGCTTCTTGATGCGCTCGTCGCCGAACTGCCCGATGTCGTTCTGCAAATCACGTAGCAGCCTTTCGACATTCGCACCTGTGGCCGGCAAATGCTGCCTGAACCTGTCGAACACGGCTTCAGACATTTCCGAGATATCCGACGCGGTGATGTTGCCCTTTTCGTCTGGAGCGCGAGCGGCACCGCTGAGGGTCGATAGGCTGGTGGGTGACTCACGACGCAGTGGGCGCATACTGACAGCCTTGAAGCCCATAGCTTGGGCATGCTGGTAGATGTGTGTTGCTGGGTCAACTCCCTGTGACTGACATTGCCGGGTGAACTGGATCAGTGCAGCAGTCTGCACGATCTGTACCCAATGAATCGTGCTGAATAATTAGCGGTCAATATATTTAAAGCGGATGGGCGGCCCTCGCCTACTCCACCTCGCCACTTTGGAGGCGATCGTGACCCCTTTACAGCTTGCTCAGTTGAAACTCAAAGGCCGCGCACCGCCTCCAGTGAGCAACAGCCCGCAGGAAGACCCTCGAGCCGAATGGCTTTACAACGCAACCGAAGAACTCCTTCGCGGTTGCAGCGTGTCGTTCCAGCGCCGCATGCGCGCTCCGCAAGGCGTGACCGCTGAAGAGTTCGCCCTGGTAGTAGATGAATACGGCCGGCAGCGAGGTACACACCCCAGCGCTCGGCTGGTTGTTGATCACAACGGCGATCGGGAATGGTGACAAGACCGCGATGGCGGAGTTGCTCGGCAATAGTGATCACCGGCTGGGCAAGCTTGGCGAAATCGCCGAGGCGCTGCTTCAGCCGCTGGTCGATGACGCACTGATCGCCCAGGCCGAGGACGCCGCGCTATGAGCCCTCACATCCTGGTCGATGAGGCGCTGGAAAAACATGCACGCCCGCGCCAAAATCTTCCATTCGTTCGTTATTCGCAGTCCAGGGCGTTCAGCCGGGGTAGCAATAGTCGTCGGCATGCGGCTGGTCGACATCCGAATACGCGTGGCAATGCTCAATCTCTGGGTGCACGCCATCCGGTTGGCCATCCCCGGTGACATCCAGACCGCCGTAGCCATCGCGCCCGGAGAGCGGCACAGTCATATAGAAGTCATACCGGTGCTTGTAGCGCACCATTCTTAGCAGGAAACCCATCAAGGCAGAGACTGTTTGCACTCTATTGAACGCCGAGCATCCACGAGAGCTGAGAGTACATGCCCTCACGGCTTAAACCCGCTGTCTGCTGGTGGTCAGAACGCCTGACGTCCAAGTAACCATCTGGGATTGGTGAATGTCTAGAGAATCGGCATTGATTCCCGCTCTGACAGGACGTCCTCTAACCGGCCCAAGTTCACCCGCTGGCAATCATTCTCGGCTTCTTCTCGCGTCTGATAGGTAGTCTTCAGCCGCAGCTTTTCCTCATTGTCATAGAGGTTGAAGCCTATAGGCGCGGTCTGGCAGTAGTAACGCGACCCGTTTCGCATCCAACCCGTTTCTGTCGGGATCGCAGGGACAACAACAAATCTCGCGGTCATTGAGACGCCCTCTCCAAGCCTTCATCACTAATAGCGGCTATTGGCCAGCACAGCAAGCAATCTTCAGTAGAATCCGATGAGAAGCACGAGCGGCCTTTATAGACAGGAAGCATCTTAAAAAGGTGGACGCGTCGTTTTTAACAAGTGCCTGCGCGTCACCTAACCCCTACGTTCAGTAAAGTTTCCAATAGCTGTCTACGATTGTGCGTGGATGCCCGACAGAGGCAGCCAGAAACAAGCCATTCGCCGTTGCAAGTCCCATTCGGATACGCGCCTCTTCACCGATGAAATCTTGGTGGAACTTTCAAGCGCGGCCGACCCCATACAAAAGGCCCTCAAAATGATCGGGTGAGCAACTATGCGCACTGCGGCACAGCTCCGCAGTGGCAATTGACAGGAGATCCAAATGCTTGTGCTCACGGACATGCAGCGCGCGTACCTCAGGAAAATACGAGCCCTCAGCGAAGACCATCAGGGCAACGAAGTCTTTGCTGGCCTGACGCTCGAGGAATCCATGCGATTCAATTTTTTGAGCGAGTCGCTCTTGGGGCAGGAGCATCGGACGCAGGAAGACGTTGATGAGTATCTCTCCCTCGTCCAAAAGCACGAATATTGTCGGCTTCAAGTGTTAGGGGCAGAGATAGAAGCGCAGCAAAACAGATCGGAGCGCCATTAAGTTTGACGGCTCAATATTTGAGATCCAGCACTCAGCGGAAGGTCGGCCTCTCTCGAGTCGATCCCGTACGGCGTTTTTTTTCCTACAGCAGCACTGCCTGCCCGATTCTCCGTTACACAAATAATTCACATAGGCAGGTCATCATCGTCAGGGCGATCACCGCATGGTGCATTTTTGACATTCGATGTCTCCTTCGAGACCTGCCTGCAGCGCAATTTCAGCTAGGATTGCTGATAGAAGAAATGGGGCACTGACCCTATGACTTCCAACAGAGCAAAAACTGCCTAAGGGCCTGAGCTCTATTTCAGCCATCAGCTCGTCGCGAGAGCTGATTTGCCCAACGACATCACCACAGGAAGGTTTGCTGGCAATAATTGCCGTGAAATATTCTAGCGGTGCGGTGACGTAACTGACCCGAGCCGGCCTGCCAACGTGACATAGCAGGTTGAGCTAAAAAAATAAAAACAGCTCGATCGAAAGGGTTCTGCAATGAACGACACACGAAAGTCTCATCAACCCATAGCCTGTCTCAACCAGGCTCTTGAACGTAACCACCAGCTTTTCAGCGATGCACAAAGCTTGCGCTGCGCCGCGCTGGATATTCTTGATCGGCCCTACCTGGACACGAGTGCTTTCAGCCAGTACCAGGAAAAGCGACGGCATGCCGATCTTAAATATGATGATGCCATTGAGCACCTGCGATCGCTCATGACGCAATACCACCCTCCCCGGCGCACCCAACATTTCCGATAACACATGGCCATCAATTTCGCTTGGGCAATTATGGGTGGTTGATTGAATAGGGAGAGGGCTAGCCATGTATAAATTGAGTACAGGTTATGCCAGCGTGGCGCTGAATACGCTTGCGGCGCAGGAACTGGATGTCGATCGTCTTTGTCACGAGGCTGGGCTTGAAATAGCGCGCGAAGCTTTACCGGGATCATTCGTTGAGCGAAGCACTATTTACCGCCTGTGGGATATGGCGGCTCAGGCTTCCGGCGATCCGAACATTGGTCTGAAGGCCTATGAGACGTTTCATCCGGGTGCTTTTCAGATCATCGGCTATACCATGATGTCCAGCATGAACCTGCAGAAGGCGCTCGAACGCCTGGTGCATTTTAGCCCGTTGATTGGTACCGGCTTCACCCTGTTTATTGTCCAGGAACAACAGCATTACCGCCTCACCGCGATTGATCATCATCAGCGCGGTTCGATCAAGCCCCGGCAATACACTGATGCCAGCCTCGCAACGCTGCTGAGTTTTTGCCGCTGGCTGAGCGGTGGCAACTCGCCGCAACCGCTGAGTGTGGAATTCAGCTATCCCCAACCGGAAGACATCCATGAGCATCTACGGTTGTTTGGTTGCGAGCTGCGTTTCGGGGCGTCTCATGACAGCATCCTCTTTGATAGCGAGGAGTTGCTGCGACCGTTGCGGATGGCCAACGAGGCGCTAGCCCAGATTCATGAAAGCTACGCCAACGCTCAGCTTGACCTTTTGACTGACTCCACCATGGTCTGCAGGATTCGTGCGCTGATCACAGAACGCTTGAGTCAGGCGCAACGGCGGGGCCGGTGTGATATGGAATCGATTGCGGCAGCCTTGCACCTGAGCAAACGAACATTGCAACGGACGTTGGAAAAGGCGGGCACGCAGTTTAAGGATGTTCTGAACTATGTACGTCAGCAGTTGGCCGACTTCTACCTGCGTCATTCACATTTCACAATGCAGCAAGTGACTTACCTGCTCGGCTTTCACGACCACAGCAGTTTTCACAAGGCTTGCCTTCGCTGGTTCGGCGTGACGCCCGGTCAGTATCGAGCCTGTCAACAATCGCTTGAGGCCAAGGAAAACAAGATTCTTCTAGCCCATTAAGGGTTTTATGCCGAGAGGTGAGCGCCTCGGTGCTCATCTTGGTTTACCCCAGGAGAAGTCATCTGGCCGAAAAATCCCAAGCCAGTCTTTGCAGATTTCACGTCAAGGTTTCCTACGCCTGGGCGTAGGTGCTGAGTCAGCACTTACGTCTGGAAAGCTACCTGACCGTGTCCCTACACCTAGAGCTAAAAGTGCTGAACTCACCATTGACTAGATTGGGTGCCTGTTTCTTTTAAGCCAGGATAATCATCGAGCGCAATCCCGGCTTCAACAGCGTTACTCTGCGCGGGAACATGAACCACCCCTGCTTCAGCATCAGCACGCATCTGTTCGAGTTCTTTGACGAAGGCCTTGTCTTGAACCGTGGGCTTCGAGATGTATCGCTTACGTTCAGGTTCGGGTTGGGCGGCATACGTCGTTACCGCATCAGGGTCGCGCTGCAGCTTTTCTTCGACTTGAGCTTCCAGCATTGCACGAAGCGCGTTTTTATCTGGGCGATTTAGCAATTTATTACTCCAGTGACAGGAAATTAAAAGCAAAAAGAGCTATGTCATTTGCCGGCTGATGAAACACGCCAGAGATCGACAGCTCCCATCGACAGGCCCGAAGTTCAAACAGAATTTCGTCGACTCGCAGAATTTATCCGATTGGGCGCCAATCGACCGAGAGGCGCCTTCCGTTCTGAATAGACGATTTGAAGCCGTTCCATGTTGTGCCGCTGGCACACATACTCCGCCTCTGCTCGGGTCTGATAGGTAGTCTGCAGCCGCAGCTTTTTCTCGTTGTCGTAGAGATTAAAACCTACTGTCGCAGCTTTACAGTAAGAGCGCGTTCCGTTGCGCATGGATTCCGTATCCGTGGGTAACGCCGGAACAACACCGAATCTGAAGGCCATCTCACATCCTCTTCGAGTTCACCGTCGAGCCACTCTGACTACTAACTATTAGCGGCTACGGGCCACTACAGCAAGGAACGTTTCTGCGAATCCGATGAATAGCTCGAGCTAGCGCAATGGCCCTCAACGGCACATGAGCGCGCTATCGCATTGGCAGAACACCTTTCTAAATTATCCTTGCTAGCTCCGTTGAGCGCATATGCGCGCTTTCCCTGATGTCCCCGCCGTTGGCACCTTGTCTTTCGGAAACCTCGGCGCTGCATGGGCGATTTTTACGCTCCATCATTCGGGCGGCCAGGTAACCTTGTCTGATTGTTGCGGGTGGTGACGTCCAATTCCGCCAGCATCAGTCTAAAAGCCCTCATGCGCGTCGAGCAAAGCTTCCGCTGAACAGTTAGAGCTTCACGCATTGCAGAAACCTCCAGAGCATAGGCGTGGGCTAGTTCACGCTCCTTTCTGCACTGGTACGCAATCGAGCCCTTGGACGACGTGGAAGATTGGCCATCCGCTGATGGAAGTGAATCGCTGGTGGTCATGATGATTCCAGTATGGGATGGCTGGTATCTAACCTGACATAAATCCGTAGAACGATTCTCAACCCCGATGACAGGCGGTCACGGTCATCTCAGAATCAATCATCTGGGGTGGCATGCTGGGCAACGGCAACGGCAACGACAACGACAACGAACCACCCTCTCCTTTACCGTAACCAGCCAAACGTTGACCTGAGACATTAAACGGATTGTTTTACGGTCGCACATCTCGAAATTGGGCATAGACTCAGAGCTTTACTTTTGAGATGTCGGCACGTTGCGCCCGGCTAAGGAGTCGATTAGTGAACGTAAATTGGGAAGGGATATTGCCGATTCAAGGAGAGATTATCGTCATCGAAGATGACCCGACGTTGCGTTCGCTGATGGTGGATATCGTGGCGGAGATAGGCGCAAAAGCAGTAGCGTTCGATTCTGCTGATGACGCGTTAACCTATCTGCTGGAAGCGCATGATCATTGCCGGCTGGTGATAGCAGACCTAAGTGTTCCGGGACAAATCCAAGGTATCGAATTCATTGAAATGGTCAGAGGTCGATGGCCGTACATCGGTGCAATTCTGACGTCAGGGTATCTGATAGATCCTACAACAGTACCGCCATCAACCATCTATCTGCACAAGCCTTGGTCACTGGACGACCTGGTCATCGCGGTTGTGTCCCTACTGCAGCCTGACCACCCCATCCGTAAGATTTGAGTCGGCGTGACCTGGTGGGCTCTGATGCTGCAACTCAACCATTTACCGTTGCGCCCATGCACAGAGCGTTTTGGCGAGCCGCCATTTCAATTCTGAGTTCACTTATCAAACTCGAAATCGTCCGACTGGAGGTGAGCTCCGATGCCAACACCCCGGGGACAAACAGTTCGACACAGCCCGAGGAAGGCTCAATCATCTTGATCAAAAGCGCCCCTTTGGGGTTCACGCTGCAGGTGCAGGAGCGAGGTAATAAACCGCTCTCAATGATATGTCGGAGCTCTAAAGCGGAAATCATTGACGTTCGTCCAAATGAGAATTTCAACTCAGTCTTGTCTAAGAAACCCAGGAGTCAAGGAAGGCGCCGAAGCAAAATTCACGACGAATTGTTTCACTGTCGTTGCACCGAGCTGCCTAGCCGATTTTTCGTTTTTTTACTGCTACGCTTGGCTTTTTCATGGAGGAAAATCGATGCCAAATTCAGACCTGCTCCCTTCCCTACTGTCCAAAATCTATCAAAACCAAGTCTCGCTCGAAGCGGCCATTATGGAACTCACATTGTGGGTCGAGCAGCGAGGCTCAGGTGAGGTTGGAGGCAATGTGCGCGGCGCGCTGGCAACGATCAGCAAGAACGAAGAGTTCATCAAAATGATACTCGCGGTGCTCATGACGCCGGAATAATCTACCCTTAGATCACGGGCTTGGCTTATTCCCGCGCAGTCCTTCATCCTAAGAAAATGCCCGACAACCATGAGCCTGGAGATCTCCATTGAGCCTTCGCGTTGAACTCCAATGGCACACGTTTCGTCTAGCGGATAAGGGCCGAAACCGAGGGCCCACGTCCCGTTACGTTACAAGGACATCGCCATGACGACTATCGCCGCACGTTTGAATTACATGCGTGACACCCTACTGGGCCCGATTGCGAAAAGCGTTGAATGCACTGTCGTCATTACGCCCATCACGCCCGGTGCTTTTCAGGTGCAGGTGCTATCGCCAGTTCCAGATGACTTGCACAAGGCACATTCCTTGACCATTTTCACTTCTCCAGGCCAACACTTGACTGGCACGGTCGCTGACACGCGTCTGTTGGAAAATGGTGATTTAGAACTGCAGATCGACGTATGACAAACCATCTCTAGGTGAATGGCTGACCTTCGCGGCAGTCTTCAATCGGCCATTACGCGTCGTCGACAAACGACCAACTTCAAGACCTGCTGGCCTAGAGGGCATCACCGCATTTCGCGACTTATCTCGTTGGATACCTTGTTGCAAATCTACAGAAGCCAATACACCGTCCCTACAGTGGCCGTGTCCACAAAATGACCAACATTAGAAATAAAGCGATGAAGACTTCTCGTCCATTGGTAACGCCTGCGAATCATCTTTCTGCGAGAGCTCTACCAGGTTTAAATAGGGTTATTACGGCCAGTTCCAGATCATGTATAGACCAGGGTTTGTGAAGGTAAATCGTCCCAGCGGGTACCATCGAGAGATTCAGGTCGTAACCGGATGTGAGAATTGACGCGGTCGAGGGCCATTTAAGCTTCATCATCTCAATAAATTCTGCGCCTTGTATCTGACCGGGCAGGCCGTGATCCACGATCACCAAGGGACAACCGCCATGCGATCCCGACATGTACCTCATAGCCTCATCGGCAGTTGAAAATTCCAGCGAACGTAGACCCAGTTCGGTCAAAACCTCCCCGATTAACATGCGCAACGTAGGGTCGTCTTCCACGACGATTACCCACCCTGTCAGGGGTGAGAGTTTTTCCCATTGGGTTTTTTTCATGCGCCGGTTCCTTCGTCTCGGCTCATTTCCATGCCAAGCAAATAGATTTTTTCAGTGTAGGCGTTATTTTTTGATTGAGACTACGAACCCTAGCCATCGTGATGCCCTGATTCGTTTCATGCCGTGTGAGGACTCGTAAAACTTCCAAGACTCAATGTTCTCGCTGAGATTTCAGTCATTGGCTCATGCCTTGCATTTACAGGGAGATGGGGGAAATCGAGAAACGAGGTGATTCATGACGTTGGACACGGCAGTGACCATTTGGATGACTGTACTAGCAGCGCCTGCGATGGTGTTGACAGCGCTAGCAGCAGGCTCAGTGGCTACATCGGCATTGATGACGGTGATGGGCATTGCGCAGAGCCTTAAGCAGGACATGGATCTTCTGGATTACCTGGCATCCGCATCACCCCATGTGATGCTGCTGGCACTTATGCAGACAGGCAGCCTGGCGGCGATCACGGAGTTGATGCAGGGCGTGAACCTGATGATGATCATGGCCACCCTGTTGGAGCCAGCCATCCCCAACGTTGGGTAGTCCTGGCCCCCGAAGCCGGTAGCATTTTTCTTTTTCAACATCGCGTGGATAACAAGTGAAGAACTCACACCATGCCATGATGCATATACGTCCGCATGGGTCGATAGTTGTCTCTCCCGATAGATACCTATCGACCGATAGTGGTAGCAAGTCTTATACCGCGTAGACGGTAAAAACCGGCGCGTCAGTGCGTACCGGTAACTTTCATCATTACAGTCTCATTTTTTAATGGAGACGATTGCGGCTTTGCCACCCTCTAGCCGAAAGGAAAACGAGACACGGTCTCCGACCGCCAGCCCTGTCAGCTGATCCTCCGTTATCGAAAAAGCCATGGTCATAGGCGGCCATTGCACGGCTGGAACAGCTCCGTGGGAGATGGTCACCGTATGCTTCTTAGTATCGATAGCCTTGATCGTTCCCTCGGTGTTTGCGACTTGAGCCTGTTTTGTTTTCTGCTCCATCTGCATGCCCTCCATACCGTCCATTTTCATGCCCGGCATGTCCTCCGCATAGGCAGAAAGTGATAGCGCTAATACGGTGCTTGCAACTGCAATCAGAGTCAGTTTCATACGACTTTTCCTTCAGGTTTGACGGGTTCAACTGAGAGGTGCCGGCGACGCATCAGGCGATAGGCTGCCGGAATAACAAAAAGGGAAAGCAAGGGTGCTGTGACCATGCCGCCGACCATGGGCGCGGCGATGCGGCTCATCACTTCGCTTCCAGTCCCGCTGCCAAGCAAGATAGGTAACAGGCCGGCAATAATGACGGCCACGGTCATCGCCTTGGGCCGAACTCGCTGCACAGCACCTTCACGAATCGCCGCAACCAGTCCGCGCTCAGTGCTGTCGCCGACGTCTTCACGTTCGGCCCAAGCGTTCTTCAGGTAGAGCAGCATGATCACGCCGAACTCGGCAGAAACCCCGGCTAAGGCGATAAAGCCGACTCCGGTGGCGACCGACAGGTTGAATCCCAATAGATAGAGGAACCATGCTCCACCGGTCAGTGCGAATGGCAGAGTGGCCATGATCAATAGCGCCTCATCGAAGCGGGCGAAAGTCAGATAGAGCAGCACGAAGATGATCAACAGCGTGGCAGGTACTACCAGTTTGAGGCGTGCGTTGGCCCTTTCGAGAAACTCGAACTGTCCTGAGTAGCTCAGGCTCATGCCTGGCTGCAGCTTGACCTGTTCATTAACGACCCGACGCAGGTCGGCGACAACCGAGGCAATGTCCCGCCCTCGCACGTCGATATACACCCAGCCTGAAGGCCTTGCGTTTTCGCTCTTGAGCATCGGCGGCCCGTCGCTGACCTTGATCTTCGCCACCGTGCCAAGGGTGATTTGGCTGCCTAGCGGGGTGTAGATTGGCAACTGCTCCAGGGCGCCGAGCGAGTCACGCCACTCACGGGGGTAACGGACGTTGATCGGGAAGCGTGCAAGCCCTTCAATGGTCTCCCCGACGTTTTCACCGCCGATAGCGCCGGCCACAATGGACTGCACATCGGCGACATTCAGTCCGTAGCGGGCGGCGGCCTTGCGGTCGATATCAACGTCGATATAGCGGCCACCGGTCAGTCGCTCAGCCAGAGCCGAACTGACACCGGGCACATCCTTGGCCACCCGCTCGACCGCCTGAGTAGCGGCATCGATCTCCGCCAGGTTGGTGCCGGCAACCTTCACCCCAATTGGACTTTTGATACCCGTAGCCAGCATGTCGATACGGTTGCGAATCGGTGGTATCCAGATATTCGTCAGCCCAGGGACTCGTACCACTCGATCCAGTTCTTCGACCAACTTTTCCTGGGTCATGCCTGGACGCCATTGCTCGTGCGGCTTGAATTGAATGGTGGTTTCGAACATCTCCAGCGGTGCAGGGTCGGTGGCGGTTTCAGCGCGCCCCGCTTTGCCGAAGACGTGTTCGACTTCAGGCACGGTCTTGATCAGACGGTCAGTCTGTTGCAGCAGTTGTGCCGCTTTCTGCGCCGACAATCCCGGTAGAGCTGAAGGCATATAGAGCAGGTCACCCTCGTCCAACGGGGGGAGAAACTCGCCACCCAAGCGAGACATTGGCCATAGCGCACTGACAATAACCAATAGCGCCACCAGCAGCGTGATCTTTGGTCGACGCAAGACTGCGTCCAGGGCTGGCTGATAGATCCGAATCAACCACCGGTTCAACGGGTTCTGATGTTCACTGGGAATTCGTCCTCGAATCCAGTAGCCCATCAGCACTGGCACCAAGGTCACTGACAATCCCGCCGCTGCCGCCATGGCGTAGGTCTTGGTGAAAGCCAAAGGGCCGAACAACCGTCCTTCCTGTGCTTCCAGCGTGAACACCGGAATGAACGACAGGGTGATGATCAACAAACAGAAGAACAGCGCGGGGCCTACCTCTGCCGCCGCTTCGGTCATTACATGCCAATGACGTTCACCCTTCAGTTCTTCCCCCGGATTGGCCATGTGCCATGCCTCAATCTTCTTGTGGGCGTTCTCGATCATCACCACGGCAGCATCGACCATGGCGCCAATGGCGATGGCAATTCCGCCCAAGGACATGATGTTGGCGTTGATGCCTTGGTAGCGCATGACGATGAAGGCAATCAATACACCAACAGGCAGGGAGATGATCGCCACCAGGGATGAGCGCAGGTGCCAGAGGAAGATCCCACACACCAACGCGACGACAATGAACTCTTCGATCAGCTTGTGGCTGAGGTTTTCAACAGCGCGGTCAATCAGCTTGCTGCGGTCGTAGGTGGTAACGATTTCCACCCCGGACGGCAGACTGTTTTTCAGTTCGTCGAGTTTAGTCTTGACCGCTGCAATGGTCTCGCGAGCATTCTTGCCACTGCGCAAAATCACCACGCCACCGACGGTCTCGCCTTCGCCGTCAAGTTCGGTAATGCCCCGCCGCATTTCCGGCCCCAACTGGATCGTTGCGACATCGCCAAGGGTCACTGGTACACCACCCGCACCCAACTTAAGCGGGATCGCCCGGAAGTCATTGAGCGTCTTCAGATAGCCCGAAGCGCGCACGATAAACTCGGTCTCCGCCATCTCCAGCACGGCACCACCGGTTTCCTGATTGGCCTTACCGATGGCGTCGGTCACCTCAGCCTGAGTGATACCGAGGCTGGCCAATTTCAGCGGATCGAGCTGCACTTGGTACTGCTTGACCATGCCACCCACGGTGGCCACTTCCGCAACGTTCGGCAGGGTCTTGAGTTCAAACTTGAGGAACCAGTCCTGAAGAGCGCGGAGCTGTGCCAAATCGTGCCCGCCACTGCGATCCACCAGTGCGTACTGATAGATCCAACCCACCCCCGTCGCATCCGGCCCCAACGCCGGCTTGGCGCTGGCCGGCAAACGGCTTTGTATCTGACTCAGGTACTCCAACACCCGCGAGCGAGCCCAATACAAGTCAGTGCCGTCTTCGAACAGCACGTAGACAAAACTATCGCCAAAGAAGGAATAACCACGCACGGTCTTGGCCCCCGGCACCGAGAGCATGGTGGTGGCCAACGGATAGGTGACCTGGTTCTCGACGATCTGCGGCGCTTGTCCTGCATAAGGGGTGCGGATAATCACCTGTACATCGGAGAGGTCTGGCAACGCATCAATGGGCGTGCTTTGCACCGACCAGATGCCCCAAGCGGTGACAAACAGTGTCGCCAGTAGCACCAGGAATCGGTTAGCCACTGACCAACGAATCAGGGCAGCAATCATGGCTGGCTCCCCGATTTATCCAGGCGTTCAACACGCAAGCCATCGTCGGTCAGGCTCAACGCGATTCGAACCTTGTCACCCGCATTGAGGCCCTGCATCAGCGCCGGACTAGCGAGTGGGAAAGTCATCGTCATGCCAGGCATGCCGAGTGTCTTGAAGGGGCCGTGGGCAAGCGTGACTTCTTTATCGTTGATCTCAACGATCTGCCCATCCGCTTCATGAAAGCTGGAGGCTGCTGCGCTGGGTGGTGACTGTTCCTCCGAGCTTGCAACAATGCCCTTAAGACTGGCCTCCGAGTCGAGCAGGAACTGACCAGAGGTAACCACCTTCTGGCCTTCTTCCAGACCCTTCAATATCGCCGTTTTGCCATCGCTTTCCTGCCCGAGGTGCACCTCCACGGGACGGAAGCGGCCAGCGTCTTCGGCGAGCATCACCAGGGCTCGTCGGCCAGTGCGAATCACCGCCTCACTCGGCACCCACAACACACTTTGCTCGGTCGAACGATTCAGGCGTACCTGCGCCGTCAAACCCGGTCTGAGGCGCCCGTCCGGATTGGGTAACTCCACACGTACCCGAAGGGTGCGGCTGTCCGGATTTGTCTCGGGCAAAATCGCGTCGACCTTGCCACTGAGTGTTATTCCTGGGAAGGCTGGCAGCCGCGCTTCGACCGCATGCCCCACAGTGATAGCTCCGGAATCCGATTCTGGAACGGCCACGGCTAGCCAGACACTGCTCAAGCCATTGACGCGTGCCAGAGTGTCGCCAGTCGCCACGGTCATACCCGCACGAACATTCAATTCTTGCAGCACACCACCAATAGGGCTGGTGAGCGTCAGGTAAGGCTGAACCTTACCACCACGCTCTACCTGAGTAATCAGTGTTGCCGGCATCCCTGTGAGCCGCAGTCGCTGGCGGGCCGCAGCCAACAGGTCAGCATCCCCATTGCGCTTCAGCGCAAGGAACTCTGTCTGGGCGGCTGCCCACTCGGGCACCAGGATATCCGCCAACGCCGCGTTGGCTTTGAGTACATCGCCAGGAGCGTGGGCATAGACCCTCTCCACAAAGCCAGTGGTGCGGGCCTGAATCACCGCGACATCGCGCTCGTTGAATCCCAAGACTCCTGTGACGTCGAGACTGGAATCAAAGATCCCACGGGTGACAGTTGCAAAACGCAGACCGAGATTCTGGGTCAGACTTGGATCGATACTGACGGTCGCATGATCCCCTACGCCAGCGGCGTACTGAGGAACCAGTTGCATGTCCATGAAGGGAGATTTTCCCGGCTTGTCGAACTTTTGCTGCGGGTACATGGGGTCGTACCAATACAGGGCTTTGCGTTCGTCCGGGGAATTGAGGCTCTGCTCCGGGGTGGTAACTGGTACTCCGCTCATGCGCTGATGCGCGAACCAGTAACCACCGGCAACACCCAATGCCAACGAGATGCCCACCAGCAATGCCCCATTCCATTTTTTGAGGTTCATTGGCTGGACTCCCCATAAGCAAAATAAAGACGCGCACTGGTCAGCGCTCGCTGCTCTTCCACGTCGATCTGTTTCAGTCGGGCCTCGATAAGCTCACGTCGGGCGGTAACAACGGCGTTTAAATCGCCTTTGCCGGCACGGTAACTGGCCATGGTGAGTTCGACCTTTTCCTTGGCCAACGGCAGCAAGCTTTCCTGGTTTCGGCGCACGGCACGATTCAGGCGCTCATAGTCAGCCAGTTCGTTTTCCAGTTGCTGAGTGTGCTCGCGTGACAGGGCTTCGCGCTCGGCCTCAAGCTGGCTGAGTTCAGCCTGTTTGGCCGCGATTTTGGGGTTTTGGCGAGAGTCAGGAAACAGTGGCAGATCCCAGGAAAACTGCACGCTGACCATGTCGCCAAACTCACGGCCACGGTGCTGGTAATCCAGTTCCCAGCTCCAGTCGGACTGTTTCTCCGACACGGCTTCACGAACCTTGGCTTGCGCTTCGCGGGTCATCGGCGCAAACGCTGCCAACTCGGGATGGTGTTGCAGTCTATGGGAGTAGCTTGAAGTATCGACGGGCCACTCCGGCAAGCTGCCCATAGGCTTGTCATTGGCGGCGGAGCCAATCCAGCGCTTGAGGGCGGCTCGGGCTTGCGCCCTCTGGAGAATCAGATCGTCCTGTTGCTCCGCCAACTGAGCCGCTTCCTGTTTGGGCGTCACCGCGTCGGCGGGTTGAGCGCGGCCACCGGCAATCTGGGCCCGAACGGTATCGCTCAGCAGGCGGTTTTCTTTGTAGAAGTCCTGGAATAGCGCATTTTTGCGCTCAACCGAGTAGCTGCTGATCCAAGCCAACGCCGTGGACTGGCGCACCTTCAGACGTTCGACTCGACGCTCCGCAGCGGCGCGATCAATGGCTGCATCGGCGACTTCAATGCGCGCTTTGCGCTTGTCGCTGTTGGGCATCTCCTGCCTGACCCCGACCATCTGCATGGTCATGAAGTCCTGGTCGATGCTCCAACGATCCGGGCCGCCAATGGGGTAGTTCTGTACGCCCAGCAGGAGCTTGGGATCAGGTAATTCACCAGCAGGGATGGCTGCACTGCTGGCAGCCTGAACTTTCGCGTCTTGTGCGGTCAGCGACGGGGCATTGTTTTCGGCCAGCCGCAACGCTTCATCGAGCGTCAAGGCGGCAGCGAAACTCGGCAATGCCAGCATGCTTGCCGCCAAGCCGGCCACAAGAGACCAGCCTGTGCAATTGCACTTGGAGTTCATGTTTACGATTCCTGTAATCATTCTTTGCACGCGGCAAAAAAGACATGCGCGCAGTTAGTCCATCCCGCTAAATGCGGAATGAGGCTCAATGTTGGACAGGGATCAAACGCGGGGTGGTCGCCATACCCCGGACGGGGTCTGTACAGGTAGGGAATCGCTGATGAAAGTAAGGACTACTGGACTGAACACAGTTACAGGAGGCTTGAAGATTGAGACTTGCAGCATGCCACCCGTCTTGCACTCCTGTCCCGGCTTGCAAGGCTTGCCGTGCTCGGAAGGGCTTTTCATGTCGTTGCAGCAGTCCATTTCCATGCCGTCCATCATCGCCATGCCCATCGTCTTCATTGGGCACGGTTCTGTCGGTGCCTGAACGCCCGCCATCCCGCTGAGGGGAAGCGCCAAGCTGATCATGAAGATGATGCAAAACCGCAGATAGCGTTTCATGGTCTGGAGTCTAGTCGCTGAAAATGGCTCTTACAATTGGGCACGTGTCATCAACAACCTGTCGTCTAAATCTGACGTAGGCGATAAGACATAACAACAATTAAGTCAGCATTACGTGTAACAAATAGTCCTTTAACTGGCCTCCACAGATGTCAGGAGGCTGCTTGCACTGAGGCCCAGATCGGAACTGGGGTTTTTGCATTAGTGGCGGTGTTAGTCGTTCCTTGTTTGGTCTCGATGGCTCTATCTAGTTCTCAGCGCCTCGTTATGCGGTCAGTCCCATCCAGCCATGGAAACCTACATAGAGGCCAACACCGATGATCAATACGCTGGACAGGTACGGCGCACGACGAGCCACGGTGCCCAGCCACGGCCAGCGATTGGAGGCCTGTTTAGCACCGATGGCTGCCGCAGCACCGACCGTGACTAAGGTAAGGGCCAAGCCGATGCTGAAGCACAGGACGAGCATGCCACCCAGCGCCACTTCTTTAACCTGAAGACACAGCAACAGAACGGTGATGGCAGCCGGACAAGGAATCAAACCGCCCGTCAAACCGAACACGACGATCTGGCCCGTGGTGACCTCGCGGTTGGTGAAGCGTTTACGGATATCGTTGGCATGTGCGCGCTCGTGCGCATCCTGATAGCCGTCAATCGACAACTCCAGACCTTCCAGTTCGGAATGCGCATGCCCGTGATCATGCTCCTGGTAGTCCAGATCATAATCATGGGAGTGGCCCGAATGCCCAAGACTCAAGCGAGCACTGAACTCATGAGGTTCCGGGATATCGACTGCCGACTCCAGGATGCCTTCGCGCTCGACGAAAGAGAACGATTGGGTGCTGCCGTCTGGACGGGTAGTCATCAGGTGAACATCTGAGGCAGCCCAGGCATGTCCGGTCATTGTCTTCAGGCGCCAATGCGGTGGCATACCTACTTCAAAAATCGACAGTTCGATGCGCCCGTGGCCGGTATCGATTCGATGAGTTTCATCATGATGACCATGGTCATGCGAACCGTGGTGGTGGTCATCACCTTGCTCGAACTTGAACATCTGCTCACCGCGCCAGGTACGCCACAGCATCCAAAGCGCAATCACGATGATCAGTGCAGAGGACGCAAGCTGGAAGTACGGCTCAGTGGTTTGAGCATCCAGGCCTTTGCCCAGGTACATGCCGCCCATGGCGACCAACCACACCACTGCGGTGTGCGACAGCGTCGCGGCCAAACCCAACAAAACAGCCTGTTTTACCGAGCCACGGATGGCCACGATGAAGGCCGCCATCATAGTTTTTGAATGTCCGGGCTCAAGGCCATGCAAGGCGCCGAGCAAGATAGCGCTCGGAAAATACAGCCAGGCGTGAGCCCCGCCTTGTTGTAGCAGTTCAGCGAAGTTGGGCATGTCAGACCTAGAGGTATTTGGTGATTTGCTTGAAGGCTTCCAGTGGTGCGCGCTCACCATTGTTCAACGCCGAGACGGTGTCCTCCAGGCAGTGATCGATGTGATCCTGAATGAGGGTGCGCTTGGCTTGGCACACAGCTTTTTCAACCGCATGCAGCTGCTGAGCGATGTCCACGCACTGACGACCCTCTTCGATCATGGTGATGATGCCGCGTAAATGGCCGTCCGCCCGTTTGAGGCGTTTAATGATCGCCTCGTGACTTTGGTGGGTGTGGGGGTGGCTGTGTTCGTGTTCGTGCTCACTCATGACTTGAGCCTCAGGCCTCAATGAATTACGCTGGCATCCTATCCCCCCTAGGAGGATGGGTCAAACGCATCAAGGCCCTACAAAACGAGTTGAAACCCGAACGCTATGTTCAGCAGAACACTGACAACGACGGTGGTAATCGCGCTTGCTCTCGCCATGTTTGTGGCCTGGGCCGGGCATACCTATACGTTGTCAGTGATGTCGAAACAGCCGGCCTGGGAGATTGCGCAAGACGCTCATCACTCCCATGAAGAGCAAGCCGAGATGTTGTGTGCGAGCTGTTCGGATCACTATCACTCCCCGTTGACCCCTGACCACCAACACGAAACGCCACAGCTCAGTTCTGCGTTGACTTTGTCTGCGCAGCCGAAGCTGTCCATGCGACTCGAAGCCCCATCCTATTCCGTTCCTCGTCCGCCGATTTTCTTGATCGAGCGTCCACCCCGTCCTTCGTTCGCATCCTGACCATGGCCGTACTGCGGCCTTTGATCCCTGCAACGTAGGATTGATCTATGCATTCGCACTCGATGAGCGGCGTTGACGCATTTACTGCGCCTTCGCGTCGCCTGCTACTGCTGTTGTTTTTATTTGTCGCGGCACTTTTCCTCGCAATGCCCGAGGCGATGGCTCATGCCGTCGCGGAAGGTGACAAGGGGTTCATCCAGGAAAGCTCCGGCGTCATGTTGTTGCCCTTCATCTATATGGGCGCCAAGCACATGATGACGGGCTACGACCACCTGCTGTTTTTGTTCGGAGTGATCTTCTTTCTCTACCGCCTGAAAGACGTGGGGCTCTACGTCACGCTATTCGCTGTAGGCCACTCAATCACGCTGCTGCTGGGCGTGCTGTCCGAGATCAGCATCAGCTCCTACATCATCGACGCCATCATTGGTTTTTCGGTGGTGTACAAGGCGCTCGACAACCTGGGCGCGTTCCAGCGCTGGTTCGGTTTCCAACCTAATACCAAGGTGGCCACGCTGATCTTCGGCTTGCTCCACGGTTTTGGTCTGGCGACGAAGATCCAGGAGTATGAGATCTCACCTGACGGCCTGATTCCGAACCTCATCGCCTTTAACGTCGGTGTCGAAATTGGCCAATTGCTGGCCCTCAGCGCGATTCTCATTCTGATGGGATATTGGCGGCGCACCGGCAGTTTCTGGCGCCACGCCTATACCGCCAACGTCGCCATGATGAGTGCCGGCTTCCTCCTGATGGGTTACCAGATCACCGGCCTGTTTGTCTCCGCGTAAGGAGTTCTGACCATGTTCAATACTCTGCTTCCAACTGTTAATGAATTGCCCAGCACTCGCAAACTGGTGCGTTCGACTGTCATTGCACTGCTGACTGCGGTTGGCCTGTTGGTCACCGTTGTCATGCCTTCGGAATATGCCGTTGATCCTACGGGTGTGGGCCGCGCACTGGGTCTGACCCAGATGGGCGAACTGAAGATCATCCTTGCCCAGGAAGCTTTGGCGGATGCCGCGCCAGCGCAACCAGCAGCTCCAGCTCCGCAGGTCGCACAAGTCCAACCTACTGCGAAACCTGCTGCCCAGCCGGTGGCGACACCTGACCCTGCTTTCAAGACAGATCAAATGACCGTCACGCTCAAGCCAGGTGAAGGGACAGAAATCAAGCTGGAAATGTTGAAGAACAAAACCGTCAGCTATGAATGGACAGCGGCTGGTGGGCCTGTGAACTACGACACCCATGGCGAGCCCTACAACGCTGAAAAGGGTTACTTCCACAGCTACACCAAGGGCAAGCAAGTCAAAAGTGACAAAGGTGAATTCACCGCCATTTTTGACGGCACCCACGGTTGGTTTTGGCGTAATCGCAGCAACAACGACGTGACCATCTCACTGAAAACGACCGGTGATTACTTGAGCGTCAAACAGTAATCCGAAGCAGCGATGGCTGCTCTACGGCCACAAATACAGAGTTCAGCCTGACCACAGGCCATTTAATTTCATCCATTTTTGGAGAGTCTTCCAATGAAAACCCCAACAACATTGATCCGTTCGATGCTCCTAATATGCTTCCTTGGCCTGATGACGGCATGCGGTGGTGAAAAAGGCACTACCTCCGAAAGCGCTGAGCACGGGCACTCGCACGAGTAGGTCGCTGGATGAAACAGGGCCGCATTTGCGGTCTTGTTTGTTTTCTTATCTCAACTTTTACCGAGTTCGATCACACGGTTCAGCGGCAGATTTGAGGTTTTCTAGTCGCTTACAGAGCAGGCGCCACATCCTGTTGTCATAGGATAAGGCACGCAACCGTTCTCTTTGCATTCACTCGTGGTCAGCAGGCCACGCGGGAAGGCTGATCATAAAGGTCGTATGGCCATCTCTGGAGACGCATCCGACGGTGCCGTCATGGGCGTCAACCAGTGATTTGACGATTGCCAACCCTAACCCCGCATGGTTCGTAGCGCCCTCTCTCCGGGCAGGATCGACTCGGTAAAAACGGTCAAACAGCCGGGGCAGATGCTCTACCGCTATCTCCTCGCCGGGGTTTTCCACTGACAAGCTGATCATGTCGCCAAGGGGCTCGATTTTCACGAAGATTGTACAGTCAGGTGGGGTATATCTGAGCGCATTGGATAGCAAATTCGAAATCATCCTATCCAGCATCGTCCCGTCACCATTCACCGCGCCGTGCCCGACTACCTGTAGCTCTACCCCTGTGTCGTCTGCCAGAAGCTGGTAATACTCGAACAATTTCTCGACGACCGAACGCAACTCGATTTTCTCTTTGGCAGGTAGAACCAGACCGTTGTCCGACTTTGCTAAGAAAAGCATGCCGTCAATAATGCTGGAGAGTCGGTTCAGATCTTCCAGGTTGGAATAGAGATTCTCCTCATAATCCTCTGGTGCACGTTTCTTTGTGAGGATGACTTCGGTATGTGTACGCAGATTGCTGATAGGAGTACGTAGCTCGTGCGCGATATCGGCTGAAAAGTTAGACAACCGAGCAAATGATTCTTCAAGGCGAGCCAGCATAGCGTTGAACGAAGTGACGAGGAGCTCTAGCTCGCGAGGCACAGAGTCCATGGGAATCCGCTCTTTCAGCGATCCGGCTGACATTGAGGCCGCGACTTGCGTCACTTGTGCGACCGGCTTCAGCCCGCTGCGCGCCACCAGCCACCCTAAACCTGCGCTGACCAAGGCGCTAATCGCCAGCCCGATCACCAACCACCAGCGCAGAGTTTCAACGAAATGCATATGGCTTGTGATATCTAGACTCAACCACGCGGTCAGTGGCTCAGCTTCATTCGCCAAATGAACTTGGGCTTTCATGCCTCGGTACATATGGCTTCCAGCTGTCCACTCCCACATATCTTTCCCTGGGTCACCAGAGGAGGAAGGAGGATGTCCAACTGCATTTGAAGTCGCGAAGAACGTCTTCCCTCCCATCGCGATAATTGAGGCTGAGAGTTCCTGGTGAGCACCAAGGAGAGCATGTAGTTGCAACACAACTTCTGAAGGGTCTGCGGAGCCAGCTTCGCCATCCATTATTTGCCGAATGGATTCGAGCTTTTCCGTCATCGCTTGACGGTCAAGGGCCTTGAAGTGATGCTGGCTGAACCCATCAAAGGTAAAGCCTGCTACTACCAGCACGGCGACCACGGCACAGACAAACATCATGCTTAAACGGAGGGTAAGGGATGCACGCTTCATTCTGTATCCGGAGCATCTAGCATGTAACCCATTCCCCTCGCGGTCTGAATCATCTTGGTGTCGAAATCGTCATCGATTTTGGCCCGGAGCCGACGAATCGCGACTTCGATCACGTTGGTATCACTGTCGAAGTTCATGTCCCAAACCTGCGATGCGATCAGTGATTTCGGCAAGACTTCCCCCCGACGGCGCATCAGCAGCTCTAACAGCGAAAACTCCTTGGCAGTAAGGTCAATGCGTCGACCTGAGCGCGAGGCCCGTCGCTTTAGAAGATCGACCTCCAGATCCCCAATCTTAATAGATGTCTGGTTGGGTACGGCGGCACCACGGCGAAGCAAGCCTCTGACGCGGGCAAGCAATTCAGAAAATGCAAAGGGTTTGACTAGATAATCGTCTGCACCTAGCTCCAAGCCTTTGACCCGGTCATCAACTCCGTCCCTGGCCGTCAGAAACAGTACAGGAACTGTGCTCCCAGCTGTGCGGACAGATCGAATGACCTCCCAGCCATCCAGGCCCGGCATCATTACGTCCAGGATTAGAAGGTCGTAGGCCTCATTTAGCGCCTGGTGCAACGCCTCTGTTCCCGTCACAACGCGGTCGACACTGAAGCCGGCCTCCAAGAGGCCTTGCTGTAGGTACATTCCGATTTTGGGTTCGTCTTCTGCAACCAAGAGTTTCATGCATGGGCTCCGGTTTTGCGGTGTCCTAGTGTGCTACCAATCTGACGACTGTGCGGAAGCTTACGCAAATGTAATTGCCCCAACAGCAAACGGATAGCTCCCAGGCAAGGCGGGGGGCGGGGTGCGGTGGATGAGGGAGAGCAGCTAGTCGGCGGCTTACAAAAACGTAATCGGCAATCTGAGCTTTTTGCGCTTAACCTACCTTCCATCCAGTGCGGAAGCACGACTCCTGGCCTACGGCCAGTGCATACAGCGCAACCGCACACTAAAACGTGACGAGGTGCAACGAATGTTCAAACGAAAGCTATCGCTTGCTGTGGGATTGATGATTTGTGGGATTGCGCAGGCAGCTGAGCCACTCACAATTGACGTACATCGTGACGCGAACTGCGGGTGCTGCAAGGAGTGGGTCAAGCACCTTGAATTGAATGGATTCAAGGTAGTCGACCACGTGGAAAGTGATATGAGCGCTATCAAGCAGAACCTGGGCGTGCCACAGGAACTCGCTTCATGTCATACGGGTGTAATTGACGGCAAATTCGTAGAGGGTCATGTCCCAGCCGATGAAATCAAGAAGCTGAATGGTCGTTCAGACCTCGCAGGAATTGCAGTGCCAGGCATGCCCGCAGGTTCTCCTGGTATGGACTACGGCCAGAATCATCAACCTTACCAAGTCCTGGGGCTCACCAAGGCAGGTGCGCAAGAAGTGGTCGCTGACTACCCCATCAACCGATAGTCGTTGCTCAGATCTGAGCGCCCTTGGGGCCGCTCGGATCTAGCTCCTGGATCACCCTTGAGCCATCTCGATTGAGGGGCTCAATGTTCCTAGCCAAGCCACTAAGCAAACGATGACGACAGCACAGGTCGATTCGATCACCACACTTTTTCTCAAAGCAGTTGCCGCTAGAGAAAAATCACCGGCCACCACAGACCGCTCAAGTGAAGGGCTCAGGTAGAAACGATTGAGGGTAGCTAGCCCGATCATGCCTACGAAAAGTAGGATCTTCACGAGTAGGAGAACGCCATAGGTGCTGTTTACGACTTCGATTACTGACGGCCCGACAATGAAGAGATAATTAGCGACGCCAGTAACTATGATCGTACCAACAATGAGTGCGCCCGCTGTTTCGAATCCCCTGAGCGCTCGCGATAGCACTCGTACCAGTTGCTCCGAATTAGCCCTCCTAATACTCAACATCAGACCAAACGCCGCGAGAGCTCCGATCCAGCCGCCAGCGGCAAGTAGGTGCAGAATATCAGCGGCAAAGTGCCAGAATCGCTGGGCGCCTTCATCCATCGCCCCGTGACCTGTCCATGGGATTGTCGCTAAGGCAATGCTGCCCGCTATGGTAGCGACCCAGAGACTGCCCGTCGGCCATCGCCTGTTCTGGCTTCCAGCAAAAATCACCACTACTAGCGAGATCATGCGTGTCACCCAGCTGTAGCCGACCTCGGTCTCATACAGCATCATTTCCATGTGAGGTCGCAGCTCCGCCCAGTCGGATGCGCCGCTCATATTTTTTGTCATAACTACAAAAGCTGCTATGGACAAAAGCATACCTATAACAGCGGTGGCAGGTAGTAGCGACCCAAAATGCAACAGCGTTCCCGATACGCGCTCTTTTCCCCGAAAGCTGTATAGGCCAAAGACGGCAAGACCGAAGAGAAGCATCAGATCCAAATACAGCGCGAGGCGCAGCGCCACGTTAATTGGGTCGCTCATACTTATTTCACTTTGAAGGTGACGCTGCCAGTAATCGGGTGGGTATCGGACGAAACTGCTCGCCATTCCACTTTGTAGGTGCCAGTTGTGAGAGGAGAGGCCGGGGTCAAGACCATGGTTTTAGGGTCGTTACTGCCGGCCACGCTGGCTTTCACACTCATAGGCGAGTGTGACATGCCAGGCATGTCAGTCATGATCAACTTGGCTCCGGAAAACTGGGTAACCAAGTTTTCAGAAAAGTGCAGCTCAATCTTTGCAGGAGCCGGGCCGCTCTCTCCTTCGGCGGGAGTGGAGGACAACAGCTTCGGGTGAGCCTGGGCAACTGCACTGAGCAGAAGACTGGTTGAAAGAGCGACGGCCACAACACAGGATTTAAGTACAGACATGCAAGGCTCCTCACAGCGCGTAGCTGTTGTAATGAGGTTAAATAATTATTTGGTGCCGCTGATTTAGAACCACACCCGGACACCGAGCACCAGACGTGCTTCGTTATTGTCTTCGCCTTCCTCGCTGGCATAGTCAGCGGTCTTTCCATAAGCCCGATTCCAAGTCACGCCTACATAAGGTGCGAACTCAGGACGGATTTCGTATCGGAGCCGCAAACCGACTTCACTCTCAGACAACCCTGAACCGACTCCACGTTTGGGATCGTTTTTGCCATAGAAATTGAATTCTGCCGTTGGTTGCAAAATCAGCTTATTGGTTAGGAGAATGTCGTAGTCACCTTCCAGCCGCGCTGCGGTCTGGCCGCCTTCACCCAAATAAGCAGTAGCCTGGGCCTCGAAATTGTAGAGCGCCAAACCCTGGATACCGAAAGCGGCCCACGTTTGAGGGTCGCCTGGTTTGAAGTCTTGACGAACCCCGCCGACTAGATCCCACCAAGGGCTGAAGGAGTGTCCCCATAAAGCTTGAACCTCAGCTTCTTCAGTCTTCCCATTGGTGCGCTCGCCTTCGGAGCGCAACCATAGACGATCAACATCTCCCCCTATCCAACCTTGGGCTTCCCAGTTCAGTGCGCTTCCATCGTCAGCATCCTGCCATTCCAATTTCTCAAATATAAAAAATGAGTTGAGGGCTGTGTCATGAACCGCGTGACCACCTGGGGACTTATAGACTGCGGCTCTGTCTGCACCGGTTAGCGGTGGTATCGGAGTCCGGCTTTGGGTTTGTGGTTGCTTGGCGGGCTGGATACTCTCCATTTTGCTGTGATCCATGCCCTGCATTTGGCTGTGATCCATACCTACCATCTTGCCGTGATCCATGCCCTGCATCTGGCTATGATCCATGGTCTGCATCTGCCCGTCTTCGGTACCCTGGCTTGTTTCAGCGGCTGCGGGGAAGACAAAACCAGCGGTCAGAGCGACCGTAAACACAGCTGAGTGCATGTGAGTCCCGCAAAGAAAATTGCTCATAGTCGACTCCTTATTCCTCTACACGCACTTCGCGGAACATCCCCATTTCCATGTGGTACAGGAGATGGCAGTGATAGGCCCAGCGTCCCAGTGCATCGGCTGTCACTCGGTAGCTGCGCTTCGAGCCTGGCGGCATATCAATAGTGTGTTTGCGAACAAGGAATTGGCCATTCTCGTCTTCTAGGTCGCTCCACATGCCATGCAAATGGATGGGGTGAGTCATCATGGTGTCGTTGACAAGAACGATCCGGACTCGCTCGCCGTACTTCAGTTTTAACGGCTCGGCGTCCGAAAACTTCACGCCGTTGAAAGACCAGGAAAACTTCTCCATATGGCCAGTCAAGTGCAGTTCGATAGTCCGACTTGGCTCACGGCCATCTGGATCCTCAAACGTGCTCTTTAGATCAGAATACGTCAGCACTTTTCGACCATTCTCGCGAAGGCCCATGCCAGGATCATCAAGCTTTGGCGACGTTGTCATTGCCTGCATGTCGACGAGAGGATTGTTGGATTCTGTGGCCGGGTGCGACTGCATTTCTCCCATACCACTAATGCCGCCCATGGACATTTTGCTGTGATCCATCCCCGCCATGCTGTCCATGCCGGACGTGTCTTGCGTAGCGCCATGGTTCATACCTTTCATGGCACCGCCGTCCATGCCTGACATGCCCTCCATTGGGCCGTCACCCATACCGGCCATCTTGCTGTGATCCATTCCAGCCATATCGCCCATACCAGCCATCGAGCCATGATCCATACCGGCCATACCCATGTCAGCCATAGTGACGAGAGGACGTGGGTCTAGCTCAGGTACCGGAGCGGCCAGGCCAGACCGGACGGCCAAGGTGCCTCTTGCGTACCCCGACCGATCCATCGCCTGCGCAAACAGTGTGTAGGCGTCCTGAGTTGGTTCGACGATCACATCGAAAGTCTCGGCAGTGGCGATCCTGAACTCATCCACGCTCACAGGTTTGACATACTGGCCATCGGCAGCCACGACAGTCATCTTCAAACCCGGAATACGGACATCAAAGTAGCTCATGGCTGAACCATTGATGAACCTCAACCTAAGCTTTTCGCCAGGTTTGAAGGTGGCCGTCCAGTTGGAGTTCGGCGCGTGGCCGTTCATCAAGTAGGTGTATGTCGCGCCACTGACGTCTGCAATGTCAGTGGGATTCATCTTCATTTCGGCCCACATCTTGCGGTCAGCGACGGTGGCTGACCAACCTTTGTCAGCTACGTCATGGATGAAATCACTGACTGTGCGTTTGTGGGTGTTGTAGTAGTCAGACTGCTTCTTCAATGTTTTCATCAGCGAAGCCGGATCTTCATCCGTCCAGTCAGTAAGCATCACCACGTAGTCACGGTCATACTCAAATGGCTCGGGCTCTTTCGCGTCGATTACCAATGGGCCGTATACACCTACCTGTTCTTGGAAGCCGGAGTGACTGTGATACCAGTACGTTCCGTTCTGCTTGACCTTGAATTGATAGACATACGTGCCGTTAGGCTCGATCCCATGGAAGCTAAGGCCCGGCACGCCGTCCATATTCGCGGGGAGGATAATCCCGTGCCAGTGGATTGATGTCATATCCTTAAGGCGGTTCTTGACCCGCAAGGTCACGGTATCGCCCTCACGCCAGCGCAGCTGAGGCCCCGGAATCCCACCATTGATTGTCATGGCAGTCCGGGCATTCCCAGTGATATTTACCGGTGTCTCTCCAATAAAGAGGTCGAACTCTGTACCTGACAGGACATTAGTCTCGCCCAAGCTCCGGGCCGCCCAAATAGGGGTATGCCAGAGGCCTAAGCCACCGAGAATCCCGCCTGCGGTAAGACCTTTCACAAAGGTGCGCCGAGAAGTTTTGGATTGCATACCGATTCATGTCCCGTCAGTCGGATGTCAGGTGCACACACTGTGGTGTGCTCCCGAGGGTTCACGCTTTGGATAGCTAGTGCGCTTGATACATCGGAAGATGCCATAAGCCAGCAAACGGGGTGATTACATTTCCGTAAGCTGGGCGGCTCAGCACTGATGCTTCTGCTCTTCAGCCGTGGGCTTTTCCTGTGCAATATCCTCTTGCACTTGCGCTTGTGGGACGGGTTTGGTGGTGGCCATTGCCGTCTCGCGAGCTCGTTCCATGCGCTCAACCGCACGGTCGCCGCCACCTTCGGCAAAGGCCAGGGACGATATAGCCAAACTGAGTGTAAGAATCACAACGTTGGTTGCTTTCATAGTGCATCTCCTTCAAGGAATTGACTCTCGATGAAACCAGAGAGTTTGAGCGTCAGCTCGATGAGGATGATGAGGGGACGCACCTGTCAGCACGCTTAGCCGGTGATTACACTTTTGACAGCACACGGAGAAACTCAACATCTGAAAGATCGACGGGCGTCATAAAATTTGACCGCACCACAGAACCGACAGCCGGCTGCATAAATTGATGTAGATCAACCGTGGCACTTCAATGTGCTGTATGTTGAAAAATCAAAATCCGCTAATCAGTACCGGAGATTCTCCATGTTCTGGTTTCGCCATCGTCAACCAACGTTCATACGCCTCGCCATCGTGCTGTGGGTGTTAGCGTTTGGTCTGGCAGCGACCCAGGGATGTCTGGCACAGCCCAGCCACAATCCGGCTACAACTCATGTCTCGCTGATCACCGCGCAAGATCACGATAGCCACGACGCCCATGCACTCGGTTGCCTTCAGCACTGCGCCGATGCGGCAATAGCTGTAAGTCCTTCGCTCCATCTTCAAACATTTGACCTGTTCAGTTGGACGTTTCTGCTCCTTATCCCAGCGTTGCTGATTTTGTATCCCGCCAATCCCTCCGCTTTTGCCTTTCTTGCATTACGGCGCCCTGTACCGGCCAGACCTCCTGCCCGCCTGATTTTCGTCCGTTTCAACGATTAATCCGACCTTCTGCGCGCCGATCTTCGGCGCACTGTCTGACTGCGCCAACCTGGCGCGGCTTGGTATTACCTGAGCTGTCCTGACCCTTTGGAGATTGCCATGCATGCCACATTGAAATTTATCCTCGCCACCCTGCTCGTGAGCAGCCCACTTATCGCCTCGGCAGTCGATGAGCATCACCCGGAGGGGCAGACCGCGCCCGCCAAGACAAGCGAAGCAGCTACGCCGATACAAAACAATGTCATGACCGAGCAAATGCAAAAAATGCAGGCTGCACACGACAAGGCAGCCGCCGCCAAGACCCCTGCCGAGCGACACGCCGCCATGCAGGAGAGCATGAAGACGATGAAGGACAGCATGGCCATGATGCATAAGAACTGTCATGGCAAGGGCATGGGCATGGGCATGGGCATGGACGGCAACAAAGACGGCATGGAGATGGGAATGATGAACATGATGATGAAAATGATGGATCAGCAATCGAGCATGATGAACATGCCGATGAGCAAGTGACGCGCACAAGCCTGTAGGCAATGCAGCGACAGTTTTACCTTAACCAATATGCCAAGGGTAAAACTGCCGCCCGTTACACCTATACGACGTATCACTAAACAGCACTCCCTCAGGAGTACAAAACCATGATGAATTCACCACATTCCGCTAACACCTCTCCAACATTTTGGAGGAGTAAACCCGGTATAGCGCTGGGCATGCTGCTGGTGATCGTGCTGTTCTATCTAGCAAGAGAACACTACGGCCATATGCTGGGCTTACTGCCTTACATGATTTTGCTGTTGTGCCCGCTGATGCATTTTTTCGGGCACCACCACCACGATGGTCACAATCATCACGGCGAAACCTCAGTCTCAACCAAGGATGCGAACAGGAGTTAGCTCATGCACACCCCTGAGGTTCGTCAAGAGCACGGCCCAATACAGAACTCTGAACCCCAACCCACCGGCTCCCATGACCCGGTATGTGGCATGACCGTCAGTAACGACAGCCAGTTCAGCACGGAATATGAGGGGCAAAACTACCGGTTCTGCAGCCAGAAATGCCAAACGACCTTCAGGGCAGCGCCCGAGCGTTATCGAATATCTCAACTGAAAATCGAACAAATCCCTCAGGCAACAGCAGAACCGTTAACGGGTGCCGCTGAATACACATGTCCCATGCATCCGGAAATTCGCCAGATCGGCCCCGGCGTCTGCCCTAAGTGCGGCATGACCTTAGAGCCGGTGATTCCCGAATTGGAGGAAGAAGAGAACTTAGAACTCAAGGACTTCACCCGGCGCTTCTGGTGGACATTGCCACTGACAGTGATCGTCACCGTGCTGGCTATGGGTGGCCATGCCCTGGAGCTGTTCCATGGCACCACGCAAAATTGGGTCGAGCTGGGATTGGCTACACCCGTCGTGCTGTGGGCTGGCTGGCCGTTTTATGTGCGTGGTGTGCGTTCGGTGATTCAGCGAAGTCCGAACATGTGGACGCTAATCGGCCTCGGCACGGCGGCGGCCTTCCTTTACAGCGTCGTGGCCACCCTGACCCCCGATATATTTCCCAGCAACTTCATGATGGAGGGCCGCATCGGTGTGTACTTCGAAGCGGCGGCTGTGATCATCTCTCTGACCCTTCTCGGCCAGATGCTTGAACTCAAGGCTCGCTCGCAAACCTCGGCTGCCATCAAGTCGCTGCTTGGACTTGCACCCAAAACTGCCCGACGGATCAATGCCGATGGTACGGAAGAAGACATCCCTCTGACACACGTACACAGCGGCGACACATTACGTGTGCGTCCGGGAGAAAAAGTACCTGTCGACGGCAAGGTATTGCAAGGCGAAAGCGCTGTAGATGAGTCGATGCTCACCGGCGAACCGATACCGATCATGAAGAGGGCCGGCGACGCGCTGATCGGCGCCACTCTCAACATCCACGGCAGTCTAGTGATGCAGGCGCAGAAGATAGGGTCGGCGACCCTGCTCGCACAGATTGTGCAGATGGTTGTGCAGGCACAACGCTCAAAAGCGCCGATGCAACGGCTGGCAGACGTGATTGCCAGTTACTTCGTGATCGTTGTGATTGCTATCGCCGCGCTGACTCTACTCGGCTGGGGGCTGTGGGGGCCCGAGCCAAGTTGGGTGTTCGGACTGATCAACGCTGTCGCGGTCATGATCATCGCCTGTCCCTGTGCCCTTGGCCTAGCGACACCGATGTCAGTCATGGTTGCCACCGGCAAGGCTGCTGGCAGCGGCGTATTGTTTCGCGATGCCGCCGCCATCGAAAACCTGCGCAAGATAGACATCTTGATAGTCGACAAAACTGGCACCCTCACTGAAGGTCGACCAGCGTTCCATAGCGTCGAGGCCGTACCCGGATTTACTCAGGATGAAGTGTTGCGCCTGGCCGCAAGTCTCGATCAGGGCAGTGAGCATCCATTGGCCCACGCCATCGTCGAGCAGGCTCGTGCCGCAGGGCTAAAACTGGTGACACCTGAAACCTTCGAGTCAGCCTCAGGTAT
Organism: Pseudomonas sp. VI4.1; assembly: GCF_002029345.1. Lineage (NCBI taxonomy): Bacteria > Pseudomonadati > Pseudomonadota > Gammaproteobacteria > Pseudomonadales > Pseudomonadaceae > Pseudomonas > Pseudomonas sp. VI4.1. Next base: position 85,477 of record NZ_MULM01000179.1, on the reverse strand, counting down.
TGGTGTAAGCGGTCAGGTCGAGGGTCGCCGCCTGATGCTAGGCAATACCGCGTTGATGCAGGAGGCCGGCGTTTCCACAGAGAGCTTGCAAGAACATGCCGAGAAGCTACGCGGCGACGGTACGAGCATCATGTACCTGGCAGTCGATGGCGCCCTGGCGGGTTTGCTGGCTGTTGCCGACCCCATCAAACCCACCACGAAGCTGGCCGTCGAGCGTCTGCAGGCGGATGGCGTCAAGGTCATCATGGCCACTGGCGACGGCCTTACGACTGCTCGCTCGGTAGCTCGCCAGTTGGGCATCGAGGAGGTACACGGCGAGGTCAAACCGCAAGATAAAGAGCGTCTGGTGGCATCTCTGCAACAAGCCGGACACCGGGTGGCGATGGCCGGCGACGGCATTAATGATGCCCCCGCACTGGCTCGCGCTGATGTAGGTATCGCCATGGGCACTGGCACTGACGTGGCGATGAACAGCGCTCAGGTCACCCTGGTCAAGGGGGATCTGCTCGGTATCTTGCGTGCTCGCAGCCTGTCAGTCGCAACGGTGAGAAATATGCACCAGAACCTGACCTTCGCCTTCCTTTACAACGCCATGGGTATCCCACTGGCTGCCGGCTTGTTTTTTCCACTTACCGGTCACCTTCTGTCACCGCTCATTGCCGCACTGGCCATGAGCGTGAGCTCGGCGTCGGTGGTATTCAACGCCTTGCGTCTGCGCCAGGCTTCCATTGATTGAGTGAAAACGACCGCTTGACCTTGCCATGGCAGCAAGGTTGAGGATAAGCCAACGCCGCAGAAAAGCCTCATGCGTCAGTCTTTCCATGATCAACTTTGTTGTGAGGAGTCACCAATGAAAACTGTTGAACTGCAAGTCCAGGGCATGAGCTGTGGTTCATGTGTCAAACATGTCACTGAAGCGCTGCGCCCACTTGAAGGAGTCAGTGACGTAACAGTGGATCTACAAGCCGGACGGGTGAAGGTCAGCGGCGATTCGGACAACCATGCGCTGCTTGCAGCCCTGCAGGACGCAGGCTATCCAGCACAGCTGGCGACAGTGGAAAGTGTATCGAGTAAGAAAACCTCGGGCTGTGGCGGGAACGGCGGCGGTTGCTGCTGCCGGTAAGGATTATTTTTAAACTGGAGAACTCCCATGAATACCAGTCTGCGTATAGCTGCGTTCACGACTGTGGCTGCGGCAACTCAATGGCGCTTCCTTGGGAGCATGAACAGCTATAGCGCCTTCTTAACAACCTCTGACTTCATTCCTTGCAGATAACGAGCTTGGGCGCGGCCCCCCTGGGAGCTTAAGAGATGGATCCGACGACACCTGACGGTCGCTACGTTGTTGTCAAAGGGCAGCTGTGGCGTTGCACCAACCCGCTGCTAGATGAAGATGTGCGGCAGCGACTCGTCGACGAGCTCATGGCTGCGCGTCGTGAGGTAAAAGCAGCGAAAGCCTCCGGCGATTCTGGACAGTTGTTGGTGGCAAGGGCGAAGGTTCAGAAGGCCAAAGTCGCACTAGGGGAAAGAGGCCCGGTGTGGTGGAACGACGGCAGTCCTGACTTAAATAGACATAAGATTACCAACACATCCTATGCAGAGTGGTACCGCTCCCTGAGCACCAATTGCTGACCAGCACCTATAGCTTCGCCACAAATCCTTGACCACCACAAGCGGTGCAGTCCTCCTGAAGCTCGAAGCGATCAAAGCATGCCGGGCAAATACGAAACTTCGCCAGGTCAATCAATGGGCGAAGCTTTTCGAACGAGCGCAAGTCTCGGCTTTCTTTGGCCACGAGAGCGGTATCGATCAAGCCACGGTAGGAATCTGGATCATCCACTGGCTCGCGGAAAATTCCTTCGATAGTCCGCCCGGTTTCGACGAGCTCGTACTGTTGCCCGTCAGGCAACGTCAGCGTCAACCCTTTGATCCCCGCAATCATTCCGGATGGGCTGAAGACTAGATTCGCACCATCCGCATTTCGGTAAATCTTGCCGTCGTATGTTGCGATATTGGCCTCAGCGAGAGTGCTCACGTAGTAGAAAATCGACCGCCTGACTATGCCCAATATTTCTGCACTGCCATGTTTCACAACGTCGTACGCCGATGCACCGCAGTATCGAGCAGGAGCGTCAATCAACTCTTCTACAGCGTGCCAATAGGCAGCATTCGCCATTTCGTTCATGTCGAAGCACTGGAGATCATCGATGAGCCCCTCGGACGCCAGCGTGGCGGACATTTCGCGGAGCGTTTGCCGGTGTGCCTCTGGGTTCTCCATTCGGAAATCATGGTCGTCGAGGGTTGAGCGCCATTGCTGAAGCCTGAGCGCCTTGGCCTGATCGAAATTCATGGATTGGATTCACTACATAGATACTGGTTTTATGTACAGTATTATAGGCGACCATCTCAAGCTAGTTTTAGCCGACGAGCCGCAGATCAGGCCCCTGGGGAAAAACCCGCCTCGGGCGGTAAAGTAAAAACCAAGAACGGACGCTGAAGCCTCGGTGCACACGAGGGGATACCAATGGACTCGCCCATCGATATCGTAAACCTACGAGGTCGCGCTATCGCAGCGCATAAACCCTGAATTTTCTGACCTGAAAAGGGTAGCGCTCAGCCTTTGAAAAATACGGCGATCTTATTTCCCATCGGATCGCGAAGGTAGGCGACATAGAAGTCATCGGTGTATGCCTCTCGGATACCAGGCTTTCCTTCATCCGTCCCGCCGCTAGCAACGCCTACAGCATGCAACTCATTTACCTTCGCCCTGGGTTCGGCCCGCAGCGCCGGCATCATGCCATTTCCCGTTGGAGCGGGTTGGCCATTGAAGGACTGGGCGACGTGAACGCTTCCTGGCCCATTGGACTTGTCCGCAGTCTCGGGAAGCGAGAAACAGTAATGCCCCTCGGGTCGATCTTTCTCATAGCTAAGAGGCGATAGGATTGCATCGCACAACCGCGCAGAAGCCTCGACATCGTTGGCGCCAATGAACAGATAGCTGAGAATGGATTCCTCCTCGAAGGGGCATCAATGAATCAATGGCAATCGCTTTATTCATCCTGTGAACGAGCCCCCATGAAAGACAGGACACCGCTGCTAAGCTTATCCACAGTTGCTGATGCAAAAATCAGCAATCCGCCCTGGGTCAATTTTCAAAGTGGCTTAATCGAATGCCTGGACAACCTGTATGCCTAGGCACCATTCGCGGCCCCGCGCGGTTTGACTCCAACGAGGTAGTCATGCAAGACATAGAACTCCTTTTCCGAACGGCCATTGAGCGTGCCGGGTATACAACAGTTTTCTATGCGCTGGGCGAATTGGCGCAAGTGATGAATCCGGGCGAGCATCACCAAGGGCTCTGGATCAGCTACAAGAAAGAACGCATTGTTGTCCGATCTGACTCGTCAGGCTTTGTCTGCTTCAGAGTTGATTTAGCAAAAGAGCGCCTTGAGCAACTGCTTTAACAGGCTCAACTCCATCGCTTTTTGAGCACAAACGTTTGATGGCAAACACCTCGACAGCTATAAGTAGCCCAATCGCCGTCAACGGGGCATCGCCGCATCCTTCATCTTTTGGAGCGTGTTATCGACAGACTCGCGATTTCCGCATACGTAGATCACAGGGCACTGCAAACACACGCTAGTCTTCCTGTTCTCCCCGAGTGTCGATTTCGCCCAGCGCTCCCAGGTAAATCTTCCGGCAGGGCAGTTTGGAAATCAGCCCTCTTTCGAAAAGCATTCTAGGGATGTGCGATTACAAGCTCGACACTTCCCACAGCTCGGTGATTGGCTTCATTGCATCTGCATCGAATGAGTCGAGGTCGAAGTCCTGCGTTGCGATAAATGGCCCATCCCGGGCGTACCCCTCGAAAATGCCTGAGGCTACGCAGATGACTTCGCCTGCCTTGACGATCATGACACCACCTTAAAATTATTCAGGGCCTTCACCCTAGGTGAAGACGAACACGACCATCAATGCACACTCACGGGGTTAGGTCGTTCTGCCCTTGTGAGAGGCGCAGAAAATCGCGAAGGCTCGCACGCCCATTGCCACGTTGAAATGTTGCAAGCACGTACCGGCTATTTCGCGTAGTCATTACCCAAAACCGACCGTCCTTTTCGATTTTAATCACATCTGAAGTCCGAATCAGATGACCATCATCGAACCGTCCGTACTTTCCTTTTCCGTTGTGACCAAACACTACGCCTATCCCCGCTCGGGCTTTGATGGAGACTCCGCAGAGATAAGCGGTGACCGGCATATCGAAGCCTTGCGCCTGGGCTTGTGCGATTCGCGTGAGATCGAAATCTGTATGGCGTTTTCCGTGCAAATTTACATCTAATGTGTTCAGCATAATTGCGCTCCTTGGGCCGCTCGTATGGCGTGACCAAGAATCCGACACGGAATCATCAGCGCTGATGCCGTGCGGAAACCTTGGTAAATTTCAGGCTGCGCGGATCATGTCCGCGTGATAAATCGGACGAAGGTCGGTTAGCAAATCGCTTCGAAAGCCTGGTTGGTGAGAGCTGTGATACTTGGAGCCTGTCTCGACTTCAAGTAGGCAGACGAAGCACTCGTTCTCGTCTTCACCGAGCATTACTTTGGTCAGTGCCTCCATACGCCAGCCGCCGCTTCCGTTCATGTGAGCAGGAGTGACTACCTGAACATCGGTGACCATGATCTCGTCGTCCTGGGCAATCAGGATCTTCTGCAGTCGTGGTTCGCTGTCGACCATCAGAACCGCCTCGGTGATTCGGCCCTGCTGCTTGGCTTGGACGGTGACGTGATACCAGTGAGTACGGAGCACTCTTGATATCTGATGCCATTGGCATTGGCCTTCCCCAAACATACCCGGAAGACCGAGTATGTCGTCGTCATCTGTTCTAAACATTGTATGTCCTTGGGTCTCAAGGGGCTCTGATATGGAGCGCAGTTAGAAGAAGGAAAAAACGTCCTTCAGGCTGGCGGGTTGTTCATGACCAGGCCCAATCAAGACGTAAATCGTGTTTCTGGTTTCGAACATGCCATCGCTGAAACTTGTGCACATGCTTGAGCGAACCCAATCTCCTCGGTCGAAACGACCCTGGCTGTCCTCGACCACATTGTGAGCAAACACGATCATCGGGAGCTGTCCCAATGCATGAATCTTGGTGAGTTCGTCGGGTGTGACTTCCACGCGAAAAACTGTCCAATCTTCAACTAGGCAGTACGCCTTTCGGGGGAAGTGTTGGCTCGCCAGAGCTCGTGCTTCTGAGCTGCTCGATAGGCCTTCAAGGGGTGTCCGTGGCCCTTTCATAAAGTCGGGCTCTTCGACGCTAGCCATAAGGCCTCCACTCAGTAATTAACATCAAATTGACAATTCAACCCTCTCTGCCCACCGCTCACGATGGCTTGGCTGATCCACTGCAGCGCTGCGTTCTCGTGGCCGTGGCGCATGGGTAAGGCTATTAAACCTCTACATAAGCCCTAAGGCAATCATAATGAACCTAATTGGGCGTGTTATGACTGATCGGGGTGTGGCTTTATCCTCAGATTTGATTGGGGAAAAATACCGATGGATGCGGCAGAAGCACTGGCTGTCGTGGTTCGTGGAATTCGCAGAGGCCAAGGTCTGTCCCAAGAGGACATCAACAATCTCGGGCGCTCTCATTTCAGCCGGATAGAGCGGGGAGAAGTAAGTATTGGACTCGACGTCCTGGTGAGGCTCGCCGGGATCCTAGACCTCGATCCGGCTACGCTCCTGCTGATGGCGACCTCCATGCAAAATCACGAGTCATTCAAGGACGGCCAGAAACGTCTTACAAAGCAACTGGCAAGAATTAGAAAGGCAGGGATCGATCTTGAGATTGAGTCGCAGGCTCGAGCTGGAAAGCCACCTCCTGGGCGGCCTGCTCGTCCTGATGCGGCTAGAAATGCCATTGAGGCGAATCGATTGAAGCAGTGGGGAATTTCTGTTGTTGAGATCGCGGAAAGGTTGGGGCTTTCTGAAGCGACTGTTCGTAGGTATTTGAAAACAACCAAGCCCGAACAGCCGTGATTTTTGAATGACCAGCACCAGGCTGAAAATGTCCCAAGAAGGTTTGCTGTGGAAGACTGCTCTGGAACACCTTGGCCCCACAGAGCTACATCAAGTTGTGGTCGGCTTATGGTTAAAAGCTGGGCCTCCCGCTCGACCAACTGTCGAGTACCTGGATACCGACCACGTTGGCAATGACGTGCTGAATATACTGAGAATTGCCCAAGTATCTGTAGGTGCGATTGTGCCTTACAGGCCAGTTGAGTCAGGCAGGCTTGCGATCTATTCCGCTCACGCCGAGCATCTCGCCGACAAGCTGTTGCAGGTCATCCCAGTCGGAAAGCTGCCGCTTAGCTTGAGGGGTGCCAGGCTTGAGGTTGATCTGGGTATGTAGGTCGAACGCCCACTAATCAGAAGCCAGGAGTTTTTTAACTTCGGCAATGATCAAGTCGATGTTGAATGGCTTTGCCAACACCGCATCAAAGATCCGATCTCTGCATACCGAAGTGTGCCTGTGCACCGCTCATCAGATGATCGGAGAGCGTATGCAGGATTAATCAACGGGCGATGGAGTCCCAGAACCGGAAGTTCATCTTCTCTTCCATGTTCTGGATACTTTGTGCCACCTTGACCAGCGACTCATGCGGAAGATTTCCCAAGCGAGCTTGGGCCTGCACCTTAGCCAGGAGGTCTTTTCGCTGCTTGTCGCGATAGCGGTTCAGCTTCAGGCCAGCAATGAGTGCGTGAGCCTGCATTGCCATCATTTCCTTATACTGCTGGAAGAACGGGAGGAAGGGCCGCACGGTCTCGGTTATGTCCTGGCACACCTCGCCTTTGTCAGCGAGTTTGTCGAAATGACACGGATTGACCAAAACGCCCTGGGGGACTTTGATGCATCGAATCTTGCTGTCCCGGTAGACCTTGCTGACCAACTCCGAGCAGTAGGAGAATTTGGTGCCGGCCCCATTCGTAGGTCTGATGCTATATGGCTGCTGGAGGTAGTAAGCACAGCGCGTAAGCATGCGATTCCTATCTTCTTCGGTCACCGCGTTGAATCGAATGATCCGCCAGTTGCCCTCGACGTCACTCAGCACTTCTGCAATCGTACGGTGCTTGACGCCGACACCTGGGTTGGCATCGATGCAAACGACGTCTGCGTGCACCATCGCCACATGGCTCGCCCTCGCTTTCGAATAAAAAGGGATCTGGGCTGCCACTAAGGCTTTGGATCGAAACTTCTTACCCGTAACCAGGATGACGTCACCGCTCTGGAGAATCCCGCTGAACTCGCTCATTTTGGAAAAGTATTCATTCTCTTCACGCCTGATCATCGCTCGGTACACGGGGAACTGATGCTCAGGTACGCCGCTAATTCGGGCCACAAAGTCGATTTCATCATCAGGCCTGGCTGCAAACTCTTCAAATGACTTGGCAGCTTTTTCCTCGTTGGCAATGAGCTTAAAAACACCGGCGCGAGCTAGATTGCGAAACTCTTCCGCAACCTCTTCTAAATTCTTCACTAAAGCTTCCTTTGCCTGTTTTGAGTGTGATGGCACAGGGCCGTTCGGGTCGTGAGAATTCCACTTCCCAGATTCGGAGTCAAAGGATCTGCTGCAGGCATCGCCGGACGGGCCTCTGGAAATGGTTCCGGCCCTTGAGGTCGTTGGAATCGTGGATCCAGCAGCAGGCCACTCCTCGATTACTGCAAAAAGATGAAGACTTAAAAGTGGTCTGAAATGAGCAACGCCAAAGCTGCCCAAGCAAATAAATGACGCCATAGAATCGTCAGTTTCAAATGCTGAGAGCGGGTGTTCAAAGGGAAATACGGTTATGCGAAGGGAGAGTGTTTCAAGTTGTTTCCGGTCTGCAAGGTCGTAGCCCGCGATTTATAAGGCCTGGCCATCCATACAGGAGAAAAATGGATCCAGCTCACAGGTTGCGCACAAGTTATCCACAGCTTTGTCATCTTGCAATGTAAAGTCGACCACACTATCTTGTGGTTCAGCAAGCCAAAGGCACCATATGTTGTGTTTTTGGCGGGTGAGCTACGGATTCAGAAAGACAGCGGGCATGTATGCGAAGTTTGGTCGCCGAGCACACATGTCCGCCTACCCTGAGCCAATGCGTACATTGGTGGGAAGCGCATTAGAGAAAAATCCGACTTTGGATGTCAACCATTCAGCTCGGTTTTCCGCTCAAGGGTTGCTCCTGCCTACTCAATCTTATACAGATCCAGGAGCACCTAACCGTGCCGAAAAATACTAAACAAACTTCGACTTCCGTGGCCAGCTTGGCCTCCAAAATCCTCCGCAACGATAGCTCCTCGGCCATTCAGAAAGAATTGGCAGGTTCGGCTATGGCTCAGGCCGCGACCGGTAAGCAAACTGGTGCCGATATGGAGACCAAGGCCAGCCAAGTCCTTGACAGCAACAAGTACAGCGCCACCACCAAGACCCTCGCTGCCTCGGTACTCGCGCAATCGAACAAAGAGCGGGGTGAGTAACATGGCCCAGTATTACGTTAACCGCAATGCACAGAGCAACGGTGACCATGAGGTGCATACCAGTACATGCATCTTTTTGCCGGCACTCCACAACCGCCATGATCTTGGCCATCACACCACCTGTGTAACTGCTGTGCGCCAGGCTCGCAACACGTACCGGCAATCGAACGGTTGCCGGACGTGTTCCTCGGTATGCCACACCCAGTAGCTAGAGTCTCGAACTCAGGTTTCTGACTTTTGGGTGAGCCGGCTGCTCCATGGGCGGGCCCCCATTTTTATTGAATGTGAGTTTTCCAGGATTTGCACTATGAGCTATTTGGTTTATTGCACGTTTGATTTGAAGAACGCGTCGTCGAAGGATTATGAAAACGCGTATGCGGATCTGCTGCGTATCGGCCTGGCGAAGGTGGCCAAGGCGGATGAAGGGCATAACGTGGTGATCCCAACTACGTCGACGATGGGTTTCTTCAACAGCACTAGCGTCACCGCTGTTCGTAAATCTGTCCTCGATTCAGTCAAAAAAGCTTTTGCCGCCCGGAGGTTCACCTCGGAGATTTTTATTGTGGTCGGAGACGACTGGGCGTGGGGAGCAGAGACGACTTAACGGGCGGGGGGCGGGCGGGCGACTATGAAGGAGCGGCGAGTCCCGCCCTATCTTTCCGTTGTTGCATAGCATACGGGTACTGTCGATGAGATTTCCCAGAGAAACAGAACGCTTAGGAATGGCCGCGCTGTTACTCAATAAGATCCAAAACGATCCCGACGATCTGTCCGCAGTCCGGGGCCTCCAGAGCTTCCTGCTGAGGCAAGTCATCACTGTCGAGCACCGAATCAAGCGGCTAAAGAAGGCCAAGGGCAGGATGCTTTCTTTGAAGAGGAGAGGATCGACGAAGGCTAGATCTGCTGTTCTCAAGAAGTTCGCCTCAAAGGTCGAGGATCGTATTCAAGATCTCCATCAACTACTTTTCCTTTGGAAGTGCTTCGGTGACGGCATTGCCTGCGTATATCAGAGCCCCTACAGCCTGAAGCACCTGTACTTCGATGGCGAGTACGGGGTTAAAAGCGATCCAGGCTTCATGCTTGGTAAGGCTGGATTCATCAACGAGTATCGCCTACTGCGAAAGGCTCTCGCGATGAACGTCCCTGCGATCCTTTCCGACCTCACGAATGTCATCAGGCATGGCGATATCTGTTTGATGGGTGCTGCAGATCCAGTGCCGTTGGAAGTAAAAAGCTCGGCTAATACGAACGCCAGGGTGCGTAGACAGCAGGAGCAGCTGCGGATACTGCATGAGTTTTTCAGAGACGACGGGGCGGCGAACTTCAGAGGGGTGCCTAACACCAAGCGCATCGAGGTTTCGATTCCCCTCGTCAGCTACGAGGAACAAATCAACGAGTGTATGTCGGAGGCGCAAGTTCGCGGCACGGCAGCTCTGAGTCCTGAACCTGGTCTGACGTACATATGTGGGCGGAACGATACCCGGTGGGCTCAGTCGATTATTGACCTAGTGATGCAACACCAAACCGCGACCACCCTGGTCGTCGCCCTAACTCCCGAGTCAACGTGGCTTCCCTGTAAGTCATTTACAGTTTCAATGTCGCCGGCCAATACCGTGCTGTTCATGCAGGAGAGATTTACCTGTCTTGTCTTAATAGAATTGGCTGTGGTCAAGCAACTGCTGGACGAGCGGGCCTTGGAGCCGGTGATCATCATGGACGGCGAGAGCGCCATTCAGATCGCACCTCGGATGAACAAGGTCAGAGGTAATGCCGAAACTAGGGGAGTCGCCGACGACTGGAAAGACAGAGTAGGTATTTTCCGTATCAGCGAGCTTCATTTCTTGAGAACCGCCACCCAGTTCGAGTCACTGCGATGGTTCGCCGATAGCTTGGCTGGACAAGTGGAAACCATGCGCAGCGAGGAGCCGCTAGAGGTGAAGGACGGCGATCCATTCTTGTTGGAGGTTCCTGAGGAATGGCTGATGGCTACGGATTGTCTGGCGACTTTGCCTGATCATTGAGATTCGCCTTGTGGCCCTCGATCCAATCTGACATCCACTATTTGCGGCAGTCTTCAGAACGGTAGATCTTCATCCCTAATAGGCACAGGTTCCACCGGAGGATGTGGCGTCAGCGCTTGATAAATGCTCTCAAGGCGAACCTGTAGCTCATCGAAGGTGATCACAAGTACATCCTTGAGCCCGTTTCGATATTGCTCGAAAGCTTCCTGCTTATCCTCTTCTTCCGGGTTGCGGCCAATTATGACAATGGCCGCAACCGCATGGGCATGAACACGTTCTTTGAGGCCATGCGCTAGCCCGAAGATCTCGCGCTGAACATTGCCACGCTGACTGATGATCTGCCCGACTGAACCGCTGAGCTCATAGGAGGGGACATAGGTTTTCCGGTATTGCTTCCCAAGCAGGTCTTGCTGGGGATGTTTGATCTCGATCAGGGCGAGATTGCCGGTGGCCTTCGCTGCCATGAGGAAGTCGGAATACTGGCCACCTCGGCCACTGAGATTCTTTCCACCTACGTAGGGTTGGTCGGCGATTTTTTTAACGGGATACCCAAACGCCATGTCGAGAATGAATGGGTTTTCGCTGAGGAAGGTCTGCCATTTCGGCTCCCCAACTTTGCTTTCCATCATCTTCTTATAGACGCCAATGAGCTGGCCGAGGGTAACCAGTTCAATCTCTGCCTTCAGGTTGTACAGGGTGCGAGGTGGGGATTTCGCCAGGGTTGGAACGCTCTGTTGCGCAAGTTTAACTGCCTGCTGTTGGTCTCTCGGAGAAAGACTAGGCGTCACCGAGCCGAGTGAAACCAAGCTGGCAAGCAGATCCGGGGATAGCTTTCGCGACTGGGCTGGATAAAGCTCTGGCGCTGCTTGATGGAGCAAGCTCGTATAACAGACGAGTTTTTTGTCCGCAGCAGTCTCTCGCTGATGCCGTTGGGTCAAGCGATCTAAGCTCTTCTTCAACTGCTCAAGTCGATCAATTCCCAGGTAGAACTCGTTGGCTTTAACTTTCGCATCCTTGCTACCGTTTCCGCCGTGCAGGATGAGCGTGTCCACTCCCTCTAAATTACTCACGGCATTTACTAGGTATCGGTATTCGTAGTGAAACCCTAGCCCGTAGCGCCAGTCCTTCGATAGCCCCGCTGGTATACCACTCAGCAGCTCATCGACTTCGAACTGGTCGGTTGGATGTGCATAAGGCTTGTACACGGGCCTGGTAATGATGATCGACGTGACGGTGTCGTATCTGGGCTGGGCGTATTCAGGATGTTCCGACCGGGCGTTGATGGGATAAAGCGTCAAATACTCTGGAGCTACCTCCAAAATCAGATGCCAACCAGGCGCATCATCTGACAGAGCGACATCGCTGTAGTAGACACGAGACGTGCCATAGATCTCGTCACTAAACGCTTCATACTCATCATCTGACTCAATGATCTTGCGTTCATCCTCTGTTAGCACCACGACGTCATCAAGATCAATACGGAGAAAAGGGCCGCCATCGGTGCGCTGTTGCATAGCGTATTGGGAGGGGCGCATAGAAGGCATTTGTTGTCATCCCTGATCACAAGATCATCTGTTGAAGGCTAGTTTGTCGTCGTACTGCGAGGTACTAGGCCAGTGTATCGATCCCCCAGCCTTTGAAGATGGCGAAAGGGCAACGTGTCGGTGCAAAGGCTATGATTGTTGATCATCTCCTGTGAAGAGCTCGTGATACGCTCTCCCACACAGCCAACGTGGCCCTGACGCAGTTAGAACGGGATTGGGTCGTCGAATTGGATGGAGGCTTTTCTCGGCATCTGCGGCACAGTCAAAGGAGACACCACGAAAAGGTTAGTGATGTCCTCTCTGTCCATGAAGAGGATCTGACTTCGTTTGGATTGATCGAGCTTACCGCCAATCCAATTTCGAGCAGCCTTGGTGATTTCGCCACCTGCGACGATAAAAGCGTGATCGACCAGTACACGCCTATTGAGCTCTGAGTCGAAGATCTCGTGCCCCAGCATCATCAGCACCTGGTTGTGGATCTCGGCGACGTTCGCCTGCCCGGTTTTCGTTACCCCGGACGAATCGAGCTTCCCCTTCTTCACCTGGATGCCAAAGTAGATGACGTGCTGGGTAGGAAGCGTGAACTTCATCCAGATGTCCTTGCCGTACTCCAAGGCCTTGTCTTTATGGCCGACAGATGTGATTCGAGCGAAACCCAGCTGTCGGAACAGTGGAAGCAATACATGCTCGATCAAATTGTCCTCTGAGCACTGATCCAGGTATGCAACAAGCTGGTTCTTCTTATCAATTTCTGCGGCGGAGAGGGGACGGTGAGGACTCGCGGATTCGTTCCCCACGGTGCCGGTGCCGGAGTGACGCAGATAGCACTGATCGTCGTCCCCGTAGAATGCTTCGAAGCCCTCGCGTTTGATCGCTCCGTTTAGCGCCTTGAGCGCATTTAGGCGGGGTGGCTTTTCATTGAAAGCATCCTCGCTATCCATAAGAAGGCGAATTACACGGAGCATGGCATCTGGTGGCATCAAAGTATTTGAACTTGGGAAATCCAGGATCTTTTGCAGGGCATCCGCAACCCAGAATCGGCGAGTAGAGCCGTCATGGACGAACTCAGTATCGGAATCCCTGAAGAAACGAGTCAGGTTTGGGCCGGTGAGGTAGCGGAAATAGCCTTCTGTATTGTCCCCGCAAATCAGCTCCGCGACTTGCTCCGTCGTGCGCGCCTTCCATTTCATACGTCGCCCCACCCAATTTGCCAATCCAGATTGTTGATCCATGCATCTGATCAGGATAACCCTTTCCTTGAGCGCACTGGCGCGAACATGCCGGCGATGAGCTTGGCGTCGAGCAGAGCGTGGTGGGGCAGCTCTTCCCCATCGCTGGAAGGGGCAAGCAACGTTGCGTCGGTAGGATAATTGCGAGCGTTTCTGGGCCAGCGCCTGTCCTCATATCGAAATCGAGCTGGGGATTTGACGTCCATACATGCTTCCAGGCGACACCTTAGACCAGCCATCCGGGTAGAATTGGGCGAGCTAGTTACCGCCCTTTGAGATGTTCTATGAACGCCGAGTTGACTGAAGAAGAAATGCGTCGCGCATTGTTCGGTACTGCCCTGCCTGAAAGCCAGGTGCCTGCGCCAGCACAGGAGCCGGTGCTAGAAGTTGTGTTCACCAAGCCGGTAGCGGCTCCCGTAGCCAAGAAGAAACCGGCGAAAGCGTTTACACCTAGGCTCAAGGTTACGCTACGAGTCGGGAACGAGTTCGAGGGAAAAACCTACGAGCTGATTCACGAGGCCGATACGTTGAGCTCGCTGCTGGCTGAGCAAGATGCTGTGAAGGTTGCCAGGAAGAAGTACAAGTACGTGGAAGTGATCTCGGTCGGATCGATGTAGATACCGCAGCTGAGGTGATCAGGTTGAGTCGTGCGTCTGCCCAATCACATACCGTGGCGTGCGTGCGTGCGTGCGTGCGTGCGAGTGTAGCGGCCCTGCTGGTTGATCACATAGTCAGCTTACTATGTGGTCAAATTTTAGCTCAGCTCACCCAGCTTTCAGCTGTATGCGGCGCCGGATGGTCTTTCGGTTTTTGCTGCTGATGCGATTATCTCAGCCGCGACGTCAGTGAGCTCGACTAAGCGCTCATTTGTCACATCCAGCGTCGTGTGATTCTGCCATGGCTCGCTCGCAACAAAATCAGCCAGGGTAAATAGCTTTTCAAGGAACCTTCCGACAAGCTGCTTCGCCTCTCTGTATATCTCTACAAAAAGCGCCCTTGTTTGGTAGGAAAGGTCATTGTACTTGGCTGTTGGTTCTTTCCTTATCCCTGCCAAGATAACGAGCAGTTCTTCTGCTTTACCTTTATCGGTGATACCTGAGTGATCAATAACTCCGTTTTCGTAGATGCGGTCGAGTTCCTCACCAAGGTCTTTTCCGAACGTCTTTTTATACCACTCGATCTCAACAATCACCCCGGCGAGCAGTACCCTGATCCTTCTTGAAAGGTAATCATCAACCGCTTCAGCTGTGTCCAGCCGGCTCGGCGCTGTCGGGTAGACTGTTGCATGCCCTGAGGCCTTGCCGCTCTTACGCTCGATGAATATCTGTCCGACGCTGAACCCCATTTCCCTAGCCATCAGCCAGTGGCCAAGTTCATGATGGATCACCCGGCTATCGTCCATTGCGTGTTTTGTCACTGGCAACGCCATAACTATCTCCAGTTTCACCTATGATGGTGGCTGATCTTTGTTCTCAAATTGATGACTTGGTTACCATTTGTTCACGCATCGATAGGTTTTTTTGACGACAAGGCGTCGGCTTCAGCCTCAAGGTCGACAAGTCGCTCGTCAGTCACGATGAGCCTGCCATTGCTCCAATTCTCATTGACGGCCAGGTTAGTCAAGATGAAGATCTTTTCCGATAACTCATTGAAGATGTTCAGTGTCTCCTGATAAATCTCAATGAAAATTTCATGCTTTTGATCTTCAAGAAAATCGTCATTTTCGCTCGGTACGCGTTCGATCCCGCAGAGAATTATCAGCAGCTCTTGGAGCTTGTCGTGGTCGGTAAGTCTGGCGCCATCAGTGATCCCATTGACGCAGATTGAGGTGACATGAGCTTGCGGCAACTCGAAGCCTAGGAGTTTTTCGAACCATTGAACCTCACTGATTACGCCAGCACAGAGAGCCATGATCCTTTTCCTCAAATGGTCAGCAATGGCAGCAGATGAATCGAGCTTGGTTGAAGCCTTTGAGCGATTTTTTGACAGGCTAGAGGGTTGCCCAAAACGCGTCCCTACGAATAATTGACCAGTTTCAAAACCGAGCTTTTTGGACATTAGGCGCTGAGCGATATCGTGGTGAGCTACACGATCTTCTTGCTGTTCATTGGTCAGTGTCGGTAGGGGCGCTAGCTCCATTGTGAATCTCCTAGGCAAGACACCAGTTCAGACGAGGTTGGGGCTTTTCCAGATCGCCGTGATTTCGTAAGCCACCCGCCTGTCGGCCAGCGGAAGCTTAATCTCATCGCCGACTCCTTTGTAGATCAGGATCTTTGCTACCGGGGCGAGGTAGGAGACGACTCGTGGAAGCAGACGACTCGTCAGCCGGCAGCGATAGCCTGGAACGAGTTTTCCAGGGACGGCCAGTTGCTGATAGCTAGCGAGATTAGAGTCGAAATCACGATGCTGAGAATGGCCCATCTCACTGTAGCCTTGACGCCTGACCTCCCTTCCTCCTGAACAGGGCGAATGATGTTTTTGTAGATGTGTTCGTATCCCTCCGATACCACGCTAATGCTGTCGAAGTGGCTCTGGATCTCGCGCAATGGGTTAGCCAAAGGTTTGAGAAGGTCGTTTGATGCGACATGTTTCTTAACCTCGTCAATCTGACGCTTCGTGTCGGCGATTCGACTGGTCAACGCACTAGGGCTGAAGGTAAGAATGTCGGTGATGCGCTTGTCCAAGGTAACGTATTCCGCCTCAAGCTTCTCAGCTAACCCGGCTACATACCGATGAGTGTCATCGTTGACGATGCACAGGATGATCGGCTTGAAGCCATCCTCGCCGATTTCGGAATAATCGATCACCCCAGCCTCGTCGAGCTTATGAAGCAGGTACTCCACTGCGTTCCAGTTCCAGACCAGGCTACTCAGGGTGGCCGTGACGTCTGGGTTGTCGAAGTCAACGCTTCCTTTGGCGTCTGCATGACGGATTAAGCAGAGCAGGACTCTGAGCTCCTGAGGAGGAGTGATTTGATCGTCAATCGTAGTTCTCATGCGAAACCGGTCTACTCAGCTGTCCAAAAAATAGTCATGGGCGCCCTGAATGCTGCGGCGAACGCCGATCAGGCTCGCGACAAACCCTGAGGTAGGCATGCCTATCTCTAACTAACGGGTCTGTCCTTGGGGCAAGCCGAGTGGTTGCTATGGCTATCGATACAGTGGCCAGGCGCTGTGCCGCATTTATCGCACACCCCAATAAAAACGCATAGATGGCTATGCGCTTTAGGTAGAGCGGCATCCGTGAGGACAGGGTTATCAGTTGGCGGGGCTGAGGTGCGACTAGACATAATTGTCTCCGACACCATCCTGCAACTTGTGGCCAAAAGCGCAAGCGGAGCGCGCCGGCCCACGATGGGCCAAAGGCTTGAGGATGGACGCCCGTAGGGCCGAAACCTAGCGCAGCCAGGGTTGGGTTCACGACAGCCGTACCCCGAAGGGGGTAAGCCCAAAGCGGATATGCCGTGAATCTCCATCGAACTACCAAGCAGTAAGGTCACCGAAGGCCTCGCAAAGTAGTCTTTGCATCAAGACCGAGGCTTGGCCTTGGAGAAAGTGCTCTTGGCTGCTGATATCGAAGCGCACTGGATTGATGTGAACGACAGTTGCCCCGTGACCCAAAGCGCGTAACGGGAGCTCAGCAGCCGGGTAAACAATCCCGGACGTACCAATCGAAAGGAACACATCGCAGTCTTCTGCAGCTGCAAGACCTGCAGTCCATGCGTCCTCAGGCAGCATCTCACCGAACCAAACAACGCCAGGTCGAACATACCCGTTGCAGACACAGCATCGCGGCGGCTCAATCCGACGTCCATCCTCCGGCAGCGCGTCAGACGTGAGAGGCAATGTGAACGCCAGCCCACAATCGATGCACCGAGGAGAGTGCAGGCTGCCATGCAAATGAATCACATCCTGACTACCGGCCCGCTCATGAAGATCATCAACGTTCTGGGTGATCATAGTCAGCTTAGGCACATGCTTGGAAAGCTCAGCGATGGCACGATGTGCCCCGTTTGGCTGCGCCTGGATGACCCTGTTCCTACGCCACTCGTACCATCCCCAACACAGGCTCGGGTCTGCACGAAAGGCTTCAGGAGTCGCAAGTTGTGCAGGATCGAAGCGCTCCCAGAGCCCCGTCAGCGCATCTCTGAACGTCGGGATGCCGCTCTCTGCTGAAGCACCCGCCCCAGTGAAGACAACGACATGCTGAGCCTTACGCAATCGCTCAGCGAGGGAACTGGTGATCACAAGCATTCCTTAGGGCAGGATCTCATTTGGGTGCCGGTGTTATGGTCGCTGGATTCTCATCCAGTTGGTCAGAATCTAATGGATCCTGGTTGTCGGTAGTCCGACTGCGTATGCCAATGAGGTGTTTGCTGAGTAGTGCCCCATCCTCTCGCTCATTTTGCGCATCAAGTCGGCATAGTCATCAGTGGTTCTACGGATGCCATGGGGCGTGAGTAGACTCACATCGATATTCGCTTTGCGAGCCCACGAGATACAGATCCTTCTTAGCGCGTCAGACGATAGTGGACGCCCAGGGGCATTGGCGGCACGGAAAATATACTCTCCGTCCGACAACTTCGAGGTCTTGATGTACTGCTCGAACACCGACCTGTGCCTATCGGGAATTGCATCGTTTACATTCTTGGTATCACGGCTCTTAACGCCATACACCGCAGCACCGTGCTTCATTCTCGCCGATAGGATCTCGCTTGCCCGCAGCGCACCCAGCATGCATGCGAACAGAGCCCGATCCCTCAAGCTGCCAGATTCAGCAAGGGTCTTTTCCACGGTCTGAATGTGTTCTTTGATCAATCCTTGCTGAGCCCCGCTAACCAGTTTAAATAAAAACGGGCTATGACCAGCATCGGGAGAAACCTGCACACGTTTGAAGGCTACAAGGTTTGTCAGAGGAAGATCGGTTACGAGCTGTTCCAGCTCCCGTTGATCTACAGACAGCAATGCTTCCGGCTGCAGGGTAGCTTTGATGGCTGAACTAATTGCCTGCTTGACGTCGGCTTCTGGCGGCACGGGCTCATCTGGTGGGCAGACCTTTGAGGCTTTGTCGAGATCGTGGAAATTCTGATAACCCAGTCCTTGCGCGAGCGCCTCTTGAGCATCTGCAAGCGAGATTGGGGTTGGGCCACTCCATTGCTTTTGCAACTGCTTGGCCAGGCTTTTGAAGCCATGATTACGGATCAGGTCTTTTGGATAGACTGGGACGCGCATAGCAATTCTCCGGTCGCCAGGGTGTCGGCTGCCCGCTGACTATCGTCGAAATGCGTGCGATAAGAGGTGTTGCAACCTGTGGCATTTGAGCCTTCACGAGCCGACCGTTTGATCCAGGAAGATCAGAGGCGGCGAAATTAGCATGCCAATCTGAAGCGTGTCTAGAAATAGGACTCAAGCTACGGGCGTGTGCCGGTCGAGTGGCGGACATGCGTATAAGCTCGACTTGGGGCATTATTGGGGCTGAATTTTCAACGTTTTTGGCTTGCATCTGATGTCGGCCAAATGAAGACTGAGGACAGGCGTGGCGAATTTCAAATCGACTGAGATGCGGTTCCTTGATTCGATCTTCGACATGGGCGGCGGATACGTTCTCGACTTCTCCAACCGCACGATGGATGAGTTTTTCATGGAGGAGCTTGAGATCGACATCTCCCACGAGATGTTTTCCAAGGATGGCACCTCAAAGGCCAGGCGACTCAGATATCTTCTTCAGAACGCAGATCACCCCACCGTAACCAGAGTGCTTGAGGCTCTCTGGAAGTACCGGCAAACCAGCCAGGAAGAGACAAAGTCGGAAGAGACAGTCGTGAACGCCGAGGGCCGATTTCTTTCCCTGCTGGAGTCAATAAGATCGCCAGGGCAGCATGCAGACGTTGTACGAAATCCTTTCGCTGCGGCAGCAGTCATTGATCAGGGCCAAGTCCTCGATGCTTTAAGGCAGCGGCTATACGATCTGCGCGATCTCCCTCCGCAGAAGCGTGGCTACGAGTTCGAAGGGTTTCTCAAAGAACTTTTCAATTCCTCCAAGCTCCAAGCGCGTTCGCCATTCAGTCTGGTTGGCGAGCAAATTGACGGTAGCTTCCAGCTCGGAAACGAAACCTACCTGATCGAGGCCAAGTGGGTCAGAGATCCAATTGGAGCAGCTGAACTGCATACGTTTCAAGGCAAGGTTGATCAAAAGGCTGCCTGGGCAGTGGTGTATTCATCAGTTACGGCGGGTTTACGCAAGAAGGCCTCCATGCTTTCGGGAGGGGGCGGAAAGTGATTTGTATGTCCGGGGAGGACATCTACAAGGCATTGGGGCTGCGTATACCCATCGCCGAGGTGATCGAGCGCAAGGTCAGAGCAGCAGCAGAGACAGGTGCCGCATTCGTTCCGTTCGGCGAACTGTTCCGACAGTGATTTGATGATGGTCGGTAACTGAGCAATGAAGCGCGGCAGCGATTACCTTTGGCATGCCTTCTCAAGCTCCGACATGCATGGCTTCCGGCCTGATGAACGCCCCGCATAATGTTCCCAAAACTGCACCTTAGGCTTGTTTTGCGGGCTTAATGTGCCGATTACGGCATCTTATAGAGACTGCCGAATGACTTCATTTGATGCTATAGATATAGGTAAGGGAGTATTTTCCCGTTGGCACGGTCATAGCTTGGGGTCAGAGTGGACTGAGAGTGGTGATGGGGCAGACTGGCCTGGACTTCAGCGGAAGGCGCTCTCTGCCGATACATGCGGTAAGCGGTTGCTGGTCGGCAGTCGAACAAATTTCTGGCGGCAAAATGCTTTTTGATCTAGTCTCCGCACGCAATTCGTCGGAACACTCGTGACCGTTACCTTGCTGAAAAGTGGGGTTGACTCGATGGCGCGCTCCCTGTAGTGGTGAGCTATCGTAATTTTGAAAGTCCTATTCAATAGGTTGATCGCCATGACCAATAATCAGTTGTACGCTCTCGTGCCTGCGCCACGCGTGTCTCCTGCAGACGCTGAGGTCGTAGCTCGTTGGTTTCAATCTGAGGATGCTGGTCGTCAGCTGGCGCAAGCCGCTGCGTTCGCTCGCGACGTAATCGAGCAATTCAACAGGGCTAGCGTTATTCCTCCTGAAGAGCTGTACCGCCCTATCACCTTGGCTTAATTCTGGCGGGTGGCGCTTGGCGTTTGCAGTTTATCCTTACACCATTGCGAGTCTGATCCAGTGCTTCGTCAACGGCTCCGCAGGTGCCTCGCACAGCCAGATCAGTAAGAAATTTCATCGAATCTACTTCGAAGAGTATTTCAAAGAGCTTCAGGCCAAGACGATAGTGGTCGAGACAGACTACATCGACAAGGACTACCTTGAAGACTACGCGGCCTACTATGATCGGTGCTTCCGGGATTACTCCCGACGAACCACTCGACTCCATTTCTTCGATGTAGGGTTCGACTCGGAAGAGTTTGACGCCTGTATCACTGGCCGGGATGGGATAGACGAGAGGGCGCTCGACGCCGGTTACCTGGGGTTTGTGGTGGTCAAGCCACTCCCTCAGTCGATCATTGGTCGTACATGCTTGCGCACCTACCCGTCTGATAGTGGCCGGCGCTATTTCCCAAGTCTTCGCACCTATGAGGTTCATCTTTTCGGGTTGAAACTTGAGGTTCAGAGCCTGGCCTATCAAGAGCAGGACACCGTGGTCGCAGCGTGTGCCACGAGTGCGTTGTGGTCTTGCTTCCAAGGCACGGGCAAACTTTTCCAGCACCAGATACCTCCTCCAGTCGTGATCACTGACTGGGCTGCTGAACACATGCCTGAGAACCTTGCGCTCGCGAGCGCTCGTGCTTTCCCGAACAATGGGCTGACGGCCAGTCAGATGGCCGCCGCAGTGCGGAGGCTCGAACTTGAGCCCATGGTGATCAGTACCACAGATCGCCACACGCTTAACGGAGTTGCTTACGCTTTCCTCAAAGGTAAAATTCCGTGTGTGCTCGCTTTCGCTCTGAAAAGATGGACGGGTGAACAATTCGAGTTCATGGGGCTTCATGCAGTAGCTATCACGGGCTTCTCACTATCGGATGCCCCACCTCTCCCTCAGCGCAGTACGGGCTTCCAGCTTCGAGCGGAGCGCATTGATAAGTTGTATGCCCATGATGACCAAGTGGGCCCCTTCGCTCGGATGACTTGGTGTGAGGCCAGCCTGAAAGGGCCTGTTCACCCAAGCGACATGACCACGCTGAAGACGTCTTGGCCGGGTGAAGTGTTTGCAGACATCCACAACCGCTTCGTCATGATTCCGCTGTACCACAAGATCCGTATCCCCTACGGCGAGATCCATGCCGCGATCTTGTCGCTAGACACCCTCATCGAAGGGTTCCGCGCAGGGAGGGAGGGCATCCCACGTGCGGAATGGGACATCTATCTGACCAACGCCAGTGATTACAAGGCCTCGGCTCGAGCTGAATACCCGACCTTGGGAATCCCACTAAACGACACGCTCTACGAGAGTTTGCCGCGATTCATGTGGCGGGTAACGGTGCGGACAGCTGACAGGATCGAAATGGATTTGCTGTTTGACGCCACAGGCATCGCTCAGCATGACCTGCTTGTTCACAGGGCCGGTTGCAACGGAATTTATTCACTTATCCTTGGGCACCTCAGCAATGTCTTCGAACAGCAGGCCTTCGATGTGCTCCCTCAAGTCGAAGCTGTTCTGAAAAGCTTCTCGGGTACGGTTCAGAAGCCCTAACGGGTTCGGTTCTGAATGCCTTAAAGGGCGTTTTTAGCGCATATGCTATAATCCGGACGCAATCCTCCCTTATCCTATTCACTGGAATCGACCATGTTTTTCAATCGGATTGGACATCGAAGCGATGCGAAGAAGGCTGAGGATGATGCCTTCATGCAGGCTATTAAGAATATCGACACCTTGGTGGTTAGAGATGGGCGTATGTCGATGGACACCACCGAAATCGAAGATTTGGTTCGCGCCTCCCGCGACGAAGCTAAAAAGCTGGTCACTCCGGACACCGAATCCGACTAAATGGCCCTCTTACTCCTCCTGCCGCTCTTAGTCAGTGGTTTTATGGTGTGCCTGAAAGATCCCACTATCTACTGCAGATTGCATCGCTGGGAAGGCCAGATGCTTTACCTGCAGGTGGGTCGCTATGGTATCTACTGCCTCCTCATGGCCATGGCCATCACTGCTGCACTCGCTGGGGTAATTTCCCACGACTGGGGCACTTTCTGCCCAAGCTGGGCGCAGAGTTCGACCCAAGGCACCGAGGTGGCCCAGGCTGTTTGCTATCCCGTCAACGCTGACTTCCTAGGGGCTCTGGGCAAATTTGCCGCGCATGTGGGTATTGCCGGGGCGCAGTTTAGCCAGACAGCAGCCTTCCTGGTGATAGCTGGCATATTGACCCTGCTTATGCCAACCGTGTGGTCGAGACTAACCGTGAGGTCGCTCAAGAAGGAGCTAAAGGCTAACGATAGGGACGAGATTGAGATGTACTTGCTTGCTCAGTCGGTGCGGCACAGCCCCATCTGCTCGGCGCTCGTGAAAGCATTTGCTTTCAAACGGCAGGTGATGATCACTATGGATGATCGGAAGGTCTATGTCGGCCACATCACCGACATTGGCGCCCCCACCGAGGTGACCGGTGTAGATCAGGAAATCTCACTCATCCCATCAGTCAGTGGCTACCGCGACAAGGACACGTTGAGGGTGGTGTACACCACGGATTATCCGAACGATACGCCCATCAGACCTGTCGGGTTCCGGCAAGGAAATATCGTTTCGATCAGTTTCTTCAGTGATGCTATTCGTGAGTCATTCAAGCGTGCTGACGCGGCGCGAGTGGCAGAAGAGGCGGCACCCAAGGTGCACCCTAAAAAAGAGTAACGCTGGATGGTCTGGCCAAGACGGCCAACCTAGTTCAGCCTATGAGGCTCTTTCGGATTGAAGCCGGGAGGTGATTCAGATCCGCCCGGTCTCAAGTCAGTCAGGTGGCCCTGGCATCTACGACTTTGCTAGGGTATAGCGTTTTGATTTGCCCCTGCCCCAATCGTCATTCCAGTGAGCCATTTGTGGTTTGTTGCGCTCGTACCATAAAACGCCTTCTGAGCGGCGTCGGGACGCGTTTTCATTTTCGCCGCCAGGCCAGGCGCTACGCTCAGCTACGAAGACCCATACACATGCGAGCCCATCCTTCTCAAGGTATGTCTGAAATAGCTGGTGATCTATGAAGGCATGGGAGCCACCGCCTGAACTTCTGCCGCAAATGAAGCGAGTTTCTCCGGTGTGATCCACATAGATATTCGCATCTTCAGGATCGGGCTTTAGGTTGAGCCGCTGGGCGAGCCAAGGTGCTGGAATTAAAGCTTGAGCGCCTTCCGGCATTGATACGTCCAGATGTGATTCCCAGTAGTGACGGAAGCAGGGGTAGGCAACTTCGACCTCACCCAAGTCGTGAAAATAGTAGGTTGACCACTGCTCTTGAGCCCATGTCGAGCGCCATGGCGCTTCTCTGAGATAACCATCGTTAGTGAAATCGCGGGCAGTCCATGAATCCACGTCCAACTTCTGGCTCGTCCGTATGTAGTCGAGAAGCTGCTGTTCGTCCTCTCTTTTCACAATTACTGGTAAAAGGCAGCGCCACTGTCTTTGTCTGAAGCCATGTTCCCGGCCTTCCTTCTCCTCATAAAGCTCAGTTACAGAGCGATGTTCGTGCAGGGCTACCCACTTTGCACCGGTCGAGTCGCGACGACGCAGCAGGCTCGTTATTGCAGTTGAAGGGTCATCTGCGAATGGCCATTTACCCACATCGTCTTCGGCAGTTTCTGGTATCGAAATCTCAAACTGCTCAATCGAGGGCTGTTGTTTTCGGGATCTACTACGCTCGTCAGCAAGCAGGATGGTCGGGTCGATTTCCCGATGAGTACCTATGTCTAGAGGGCTGGCATACCGAAGCGAACCCTGTTCAGTTCTTTCCGATAGCCACCTGTTGTCGGCAAGGCTGCAAAGAAGCTCATCGAGAGCCAGCCACTGGTATTTTTTGCCGATGCGCTCTACTAATGGCCGATCACGACTGTAGTCATGCCGGAGGCTTCGGTCATCTGGAAACAACTTTCTTGTCCAGCCAAAGCCATAGGCCCGCTTGGCGACCCAGCGCTTTGCCGCATTAATATCAATGAGAGGGCGCTGCTCACGGTTATTTCTCGAGGAGCCGAAGCGCTTTTTATACTCTTTTTTATATCTAACCCGCTCATCATGGCTTAAAACTTTCAGTAACAGATTTTCAGCCCTCGTGAAGTTTATTGAGCTCTCTTCAATTTCTTGCTCGGAACGATTGAGCCTAAGATCTCTGAAGGGATTAGGGCTAAAATCAAGCATCAATTTCAGGACGTCAGTCCTTAGGTCGCAGTGGTTAATGACCTCATCCTCGAACCGCTCATGTATCTCAGTAACGTTCAGGGGCTGAGGCGATCCCAGTGGTACGTTCAAGAATAAGCTGACTCTGGGTTGGATTTCATAGCTTGCGAAATCGCCCCCCCACCCAGCGCAGGAATCTAGGATCTGAGAGTCTCCAGCCCGCTTTGCAATTTTTTCGAGGGCTTCTTCGGACACGGAAAGTCTGATGGCATTGGACTTATACGGGGGCATTGCCTTCAAAATATCGACGTGATCCGGCAAGTGATCATTAAGCACCGCCAGCTCGATAATGCCCAGAGCACTGTCCCTGAGTATGATCGACAGCGGAACATCCTCTCTGTCAAAGACCTCTCTATTCGTGATCTCAGAATAGGTGCGTAGTCGGTGCTGCTCTGGATCGATGCAACATGCTCCAAAGGCAGCTGTGTGCAGGCGTTCAAGTACGTAGAGATCGTCCACGCCGGCGAAGTCTTTGCAGAGCATCCCATACAAGCAAGGATTCCAAATCATGAGCGACGTTAGCGCCTTGGTGGCTTTATCTCGCAGCTCCCGATTAGAACTTGCGAAGAACCAGGTTAGGGTTATCGCGCAGAGATGCTGAATCTCTGGATCAGTTTGCTCACTCTGCTCAAAGGCGCTCCACTCAATTAATCGGTGGCTGGTATTTTCCTCATCCATGGGCAGGCTATTCAGCTGAATAGTCCATGATGCGTCCCGTTTAGGCATACTCTGAGCGACTAGCCGTTTGTGCAGGGATTTCGCATTCCATGGGTGGCCAGCGCTGGCGCTAACTTGAAGGATGATGTCGAAATGTTCTTCGCTTTCCGATAGAAAAGAATTGAAGAGCTCAAGTGTACGGTTGCTGAAGGATTCGTTAGCTCGCCACCGTAAGCTCTCGATGAAAGCATTGCCTACAGAGTAGTCATTTGCCCAGTGATTTACGTCACCAGGCATGACGTCCAGTAGTTCTTTTTGGAAGCGCTCAGGAATTTGTACGGATAGTGCTTCCGTCAGTCCAGCCCATTTGCCATGAAGCCGTTTACAATTGTGAATGAATTGAAGAGAACCACTTTTCAACGCTTCTGCAGGGTCTTTAACTTCGTCCAAGAGCCCTGAAGCCATCAAGTAATCTTGCAGCCTTTGGAAGCTAAAGCGAACAATGTCTTCTGCCGAGTCAAATGGGTCAGCATCTCTACTCTTTGGGTCTGGATCCATCCTGAACAGCCCATTGCGCTGGAGTACCTCAAACCAAGTTGTCCCTGGTGGAGCTGGATAGGCGTGGAATTTTTCAGCAACGATTCGTATGGCGTCGGAGTGCTGAATATAGTCCCGCCTCTGCGCGGCCATCTCTGTAGCGATTAAAGAAAGTGCATGGTTGGTTGGTTTTACAAGGTCATCACTACCATCTCTTCCAGCCCCTAAGTTTCGAGCAATGCTTTTCAGGTAAAAGGAAAAAACCTGTTTTGTACCTGTCAGACCTCTGGGGAACCACTTTTGATTCTCCTTTTCCAGCGCAATGCAGGCACTTCTCAAAAATAACGGGTTGACGAATTCAGCAGCCAGCCAGGGAGTGTTAGGTTGTGAAATTCCTCGTTTGCCAAGGTATACACGTGCAGCGCGGGTTTGCTCTTCGTGAGTCTCGAATCCGCGAACTTGAAACGATGGAACTAGCTCGTCGACAGTGGCGGGTATGACGTATGGCTTATACTCAGTCCGGCAGCTGAAGACGACGAGCAGATTTTGATGCTTTTCGATTCTTCCGATAAACTCTGCAAGCTCTTTGCGCCACAGAGTTAACCCCGAGCCCTCATTTAATGCATCAATCAGAATCAAGCCGCGTTTGCCTGTAGCCTCTGCAGCAGCACTCAATGTCTGAAGAAAAACGTCAGGATCAATATCGCCAAGGCCCAGTCGGTTAGTTACTTGACTCCAGATACTATCGTTATTTAGGTGTTGGCCCAGTATCAGGATGGCGACTCTACCCTCCGATATAGCTTGCTGAGCAACGCTACCAAGTAAATGAGATTTTCCAGTGCCAGCTTTTCCGTAGAGAAAAAAGCTGCGGCTAGATTCAGCAGAGAAATATCTATCTTGGAGTGATGATCTGAATCTGTAGGATGCGTCGCTGAGTTCGCTTAGCTGTTGTTGAAGATAGTCTAGAGAATGATCGCTGGAGTTCTTTTCCTTGCGTTTCTCCTCCTTCGCTTTCCAAGCAATACTTTGGAGGGTATGGACATTATCGGAGATGTCTTCAATGTATCCAATACACTCCGTCAGTGGCCAAGTGAGCCAAGCGTCAGATGTAATTTTCCTACCAGATTCACCAAGCTTTTTTACCTGGGATGCAACGCTTTCCATCAGGGCGGTGCTGGCACTACCTAAGAGCTTTTTGGTATTGTTTATTTTGGCTAAAGTGCAGAGTTTGTCGATCCTGCTTTGGAGCTCGGAGATGATGCTCTGATCGTGTAAGATTACTTTGAATAACTTTTCAATTCCGACTTCAACATGATCTTCAGGATGATATCTTTCATCGAGCGATTTAACAGCCCATTCGACTTTTTCTGACAACCAGGTCGGTGAGAACTCAACGTCCCCAAACCAATATCTTTTTAAACCTTCGGCGTTTGATAGGGACAGTCGGTTAGTCAGGTCAGAAGCTGTCCAAGGAATGAATTCGACCGTATGGCCTAATGGAACATAAGATGTCCATGTTGCCTTATGAGCCTCCCAATGTTCCCAGCCTCTTTTACCGCCACCTTGTTTGCCGCTCCTATCAGTCAGGTCGCAGGCTAAGGCCACAACATATTTGGTTAATGATGGATGTGATTGCAGGGCGCGTTTAACGGAGTCGTCAATATTGGCCCAATCAATGTCGCCTGCTTTTAGATAGTATTTGGCTTGGTAACCGATCTCGCTTCCGTCACTAAGCAGCCAATACGCTTCGATACCCCCGTCACCCCCAGCCCCCTCTATTCGCCTAAATTCCGCGTCAGCGGCTGGTGATTCACGTCGAGCTAGCTGGCAAACGAGTTCTTCAAAGGCGAGGCGCTGTCCTGAATCCATGCCTCTGATGCGTCTGTAATCCATGAGGTGTCCGTTGCAAAACTGGTTGTCGTAATGGCAGATCGCCTGTGCCAAGTGTATACGTTACGGACGCGTTCGGAGTGACTTGCCCAGGGAGAGACGGTTTGGCCTACGTGAAGATCAGTGGAACTGGAGGTTTCGGAGGCCATCAGCAAGCGTTGGCATAGCGACACATTTTCCTGGGCGTCAACGTGGGTAAGGCCCGTAAAAGAACGCGCAATGAATGAAGGTAAGTGCTTGTTATTTCTGACGTAATGTGCAATTATAATCATGCACAACGAGATGATCTGAATATCGCTCAAGGTTACAATCGTAGTGTGCATCATAGGTGTCGCATGAAGCCACTGGGCACACCGTTCAACCTCACCGAAGGTGCCGCGCTGCTGAGCCTGATCGGTCGCCTGACCGGTTACACGCCGCGCTGGTTCACCTATTTCATCGGCGACGCCCACGTCTACGAAAACCACCTGGACATGCTGAATGAGCAGCTCAAGCGCGAGCCGTTCCCGATGCCGAAACTGGTGATCAGTGATCGTGTGCCGGAATTTGCCAAGACCGGTGTGTATCAGCCGCAATGGCTGGAATTGATCGAGCCGGGCGATTTCTCGCTGGAAGGCTACGAACACCACGCGCCGATGACGGCGCCGATGGCGGTCTAAGCAGGCACCGCTTCGCGGTGTTCGCTGGCAAGCCAGCTCCTACAGGTCACCGAACCATGTAGGAGCTGGCTTGCCAGCGAAGAGGGAGTGTCAGTCGACGGAAATTTTGTCTGACACTCCCTCTTCGCGAGCAAGCCCCACATTTTATCTGTGGCGTGTTTAGTGGCCGTGACTGCGGCCGACATGGGAATGCTCCGTCTCCGTCGCCACGACCCCGCCACTCACCTCCAACCGCTGCAATATCCCGCACTGATCAATATCCGGCCCCTCGCCGCAGCGTTGGCGCAGGTCGATCAACTGCGTTTGCAACGCCAGCAACCCATCGATCCGCGCCTTGACGTGATGGATGTGTTCATCGATCAGCGCATTCACGCTTTCGCATTGATCCTGCGGGCTGTCGCGCAAGGCCAGCAGGCTGCGAATTTCTTCCAGCGTCATGTCGAGGGTGCGGCAGTTGCGGATGAAAGTCAGGCGCTCGGCATGGGCCTGGGTGTAGACGCGGTAGTTGCCGTCGCTGCGGGCCGGTTCCGGCAGCAGGTTTTCCCGCTCGTAGTAGCGGATGGTCTCCACGGCGCAGTCGGTGAGTCTGGCCAGTTCTCCAATCTTCATCGCGACAATCTCCAAAAGGATGCTTGACCCTATAGTGGCTACAGGGTCTTTACTTGGCAACAGGCACCTTCATGGACGTGACCAATGAGCGATTCCCTGCATACCCACAAACCCGATGCCGCAGACGATTGCTGCAGCAGCAAACTCAAGCCCGTTCCTCAACATGTGCATGGCGCTCATGGTGATACCTGCTGTTCGTCTACAGCAGCGGCGCCTGCGCTGGTCCAGTTGAGCGAAGCGCCAAGTGCCGATGCGCGGGTGAACAGTTTCCGTATCGATGCAATGGACTGTCCGACCGAACAGACGCTGATCCAGAACAAACTGGGCAAGCTGGCGGGTGTGCAACAGCTTGAATTCAACCTGATCAACCGCGTGTTGGGGGTGACCCACAACCTGCCGAGCACCGCGCCGATCATCGACGCGATCAAGTCCCTTGGCATGCAGGCCGAGCCGCTGGAGCCGGGCGTTGAAGCGCCGGCGCCGGCTGCCGGGAAAAAGCCCTGGTGGCCGCTGGCGCTGTCCGGCGTCAGCGCGGTGGCTGCCGAGGTTATCCACTTCACCAGTGCCGCGCCCGATTGGGTCGTGGCGATCATCGCGCTGGTCTCGATCCTCAGTGGCGGCCTCGGTACCTATAAGAAGGGCTGGATTGCCCTGAAAAACCTCAACCTGAACATCAACGCGCTGATGAGCATCGCGGTGACAGGCGCAATCCTGATCGGTCAGTGGCCGGAAGCGGCGATGGTGATGTTCCTGTTCACCGTGGCCGAACTGATCGAAGCCAGGTCGCTGGACCGGGCACGCAATGCCATTGGCGGCCTGATGCAGATGACCCCGGAACAGGTCACGGTGCAGTTGGCCGACGGCAGCTGGGTTGCGCAGGACGTCAAAATCGTTGAGCTGGGGGCACGGGTACGCGTGCGGCCGGGTGAGCGGATTGGATTGGACGGTGAAGTCGTTGCAGGCACTTCCACCATCGATCAGGCACCGATCACCGGCGAAAGCCTGCCGATCGAGAAGGCTTTGGGCGATAAAGTCTTCGCCGGTACCATCAACCAGGCGGGGTCCCTGGAATACACCGTGACCGCCGCGGCCAACAACTCGACCCTGGCACGCATCATCCACGCCGTCGAGCAGGCCCAGGGCGCGCGGGCGCCCACCCAGCGTTTCGTGGACCGGTTCTCGAAAATCTACACACCGGCAGTGTTCGTCCTGGCCATCGCGGTGGCCGTGATTCCGCCGCTGTTCATGGAGGCGCTGTGGTTCGACTGGATCTACCGCGCGCTGGTGTTACTGGTGGTCGCCTGCCCCTGTGCACTGGTGATTTCCACGCCGGTGACCATCGTCAGCGGCCTGGCGGCGGCGGCGCGCAAAGGGATTCTGGTCAAGGGCGGCGTGTATCTGGAGGGCGGTTACAAACTTGATTATCTGGCCCTGGACAAGACCGGTACCCTGACTCACGGCAAACCGGTGCAGACCGATTATGTGTCCCTCGATCCGACGGCAGTTGAATCGGCCCCTGCCATTGCCGCGGCGCTGGCCGGCCGCTCGGATCACCCGGTGTCGGTGGCCATCGCCAATGCAGCTGTGGATAAACACGCTGCGACCTTGGTTGTGGATAACTTCGAGGCACTCGGCGGGCGGGGTGTGCGCGGCGAAATCAACGGCCAGACCTACCACCTGGGCAACCACCGCC
Source organism: Pseudomonas sp. VI4.1 (assembly GCF_002029345.1). NCBI lineage: Bacteria > Pseudomonadati > Pseudomonadota > Gammaproteobacteria > Pseudomonadales > Pseudomonadaceae > Pseudomonas > Pseudomonas sp. VI4.1. Next base: position 54,709 of record NZ_MULM01000179.1, on the reverse strand, counting down.
TGGTGGAAGATCTGGGCCTGTGCTCGCCAGCGCTGGAAGAGCAGCTGTTCGCCCTGGAAAAACAGGGCAAGTCCGTGGTGCTGTTGCTCGACGCATCCGGCCCCCTGGCACTGTTCGCCGTGGCCGACACGGTGAAAGAGTCCAGTCGCGAGGCTATCCAGCAACTGCACGACCTGGGCATCAAAACCCTGATGCTCACCGGCGACAACGTGCACACCGCCCAGGCTATTGCAACGCAAGTCGGTATCGATCAGGCGCAAGGCGATCTGCTGCCGACCGACAAGCTGCAAGCCATCGAAGCACTTTATGCACAGGGCCACAGAGTCGGCATGGTCGGCGACGGCATCAATGACGCTCCGGCACTGGCCCGGGCCGAAATCGGGTTTGCCATGGCCGCCGCGGGGACCGATACCGCCATCGAAACCGCCGACGTCGCCCTGATGGACGATGATCTGCGCAAGATTCCAGCCTTCATTCGATTGTCGCGACAGACCTCCAGCATCCTGAAACAGAACATCGCGCTGGCGCTGGTGATCAAGGCGATCTTTCTTGGGGTAACCTTCGCCGGGATCGCCACCATGTGGATGGCGGTGTTTGCCGACATGGGCGTGAGCCTGTTGGTGGTGTTCAACGGTTTGCGCCTGTTGCGCAAATAAATAATGAGGGAAGGCAGTGCTGAGTGCCGAGCTGAAGGCGTTTTACATGGTTGCCCGCCTGGGCAGCATAACCCTGGCGGCGAAAAAGCTTGGCCTTAGCCAACCGACGGTGACGACCCAGATCCGCCACCTGGAAAGTCAGTACTCGGTAGAACTGTTCTACCGCGGCGGGCGCCGCCTCAGCGTCAGCGATGAAGGTGCGCGGCTGCTGCCGATGGTCAAGGCGCTGTTGCAGCAAGAAGCCGACATCGAGTTCTTCCTGCGCAACAGCGGCCAGGTGCAGGGCACGTTGCGCATCGCCGCCACGGCACCGTATTACATCCTCGATCTGGTGAAAACGTTCCGCGAGCGTCTGCCGCAGGTGGAAGTCTCGGTGGAAATCGGCAATTCCCAGCAGGTGCTCGAGGCGCTTGAAGATTATCGGGTGGATGTCGCGGCGTCATCGCAGTTGCTCGATGATGCGCGGCTGATTCGCCGGGTACTCGGTAGCGACCCGCTGGTATTGGCGGTGCATCGCCATCATCCGCTGGCGGTTCACGATCATGTGCCGCTGACGGCGTTGGCCGGGTATACCCTGTTGATGCGGGAATCAGGCTCGACCACCCGGCGATTGACCGAGGAGTTGCTGACCAGCGCCGGCGTTAGTTTCGGCCCGCTGCTGGAAATCGGCAGCCGTGAGTCGATTCGCGAGGCCGTGTTGCGCAACATCGGGATCAGCATCATTGCCCGGCAGGAAGTGCCCCATGATCCGCAGTTGCGGGTGTTGACCATCGAGAATGCGCCGCAGATTCCTGAGTATTTGTATTGCCTCAAGGAAAGGAAAGGTGCGCGGTTGCCGGCGGCGTTTTTGGGGTTGGCGCAGGAAATGGCGCCAGTCTGAAATCTTCAGTGCCTGCACTGGCCTCTTCGCTGGCAAGCCAGCTCCTACAGGTTATCGCGTCCCCCTGTAGGCGCTGGCTTGCCAGCGAAGGCGCCGGAACAGACACCACATGACCTGAGCCCTGAACCCAAATCCCCGAATACCACTATCAGCCATTTTTGCCTCACTGCCACATGACGTTCGCATTACATCCCTAGGATGGCCTTCATCTGCTTGATGAGGCCTGTCCATGAACCACTCGATCGCAACTGCCCTGACCAACCCCGGCGCCCCGATGAAAGTGCGCGGCGTGCAGAAACGCTTCGGCGCCTTCACTGCGCTGGATAACGTGTCCCTGGACGTGGCCGCAGGGGAGCTGGTGTGTCTGCTCGGTCCGTCGGGCTGCGGCAAAACCACCTTGCTGCGCTGCATCGCCGGCCTTGAGCAGCAAGACAGCGGCGAGCTGTACCTCGGCGATCGCGACGTGTCCCACCTGGCGCCTCAGGCCCGGGACTACGGCATTCTGTTTCAGTCCTACGCGTTGTTCCCCAATCTCACCGTCGAGGCGAACATTGCCTACGGCCTCGCCGGCAGCGGTCGCGATGAAGTGCGCAAGCGTGTCGGCCAGATGCTGGAATTGGTCGGCCTGATCGGCAGTGAGAAAAAATACCCCGGTCAGTTGTCCGGCGGCCAGCAGCAACGGGTGGCACTGGCCCGGGCCTTGGCTCCGGCACCGTCCCTGTTGTTGCTGGATGAACCGATGTCGGCACTGGACGCCCGGGTCCGCGAGCATCTGTGCACCGAATTGCGCCAGTTGCAGCGCAGCCTTGGCATCACCACCCTGATGGTTACCCACAATCAGGACGAAGCCATGCTGATGGCCGACCGCATCGCCGTGATGAACAACGGCAAGGTCGAGCAGTACGCCACGCCTCAGGAAATCTACGATCGCCCGGCGACGCCGTTTGTCGCGGAGTTTGTCGGCCAGGGCAACTGGCTGCCGTTCAGCCGCAGCAGCGACAGCCATGCGCAGGTCGGCGGGATGAACCTGCGTTTGGCCGAAGGCAGCGCAAAAGCGGCCTCGGGTCGTCTGTTCTGCCGCCCGGAAGCGATCAACATCAACCCGCCGGTGCATGAAGAAAACCTGTTCCCGGCCAAGGTTCGCGAGATCACCTTCCTCGGCAACCGTTGCCGCATGAGCTTCGAACTCGATCAACTGCCAGGCCATGCATTGCTGGCGGAACTGGCGCCGGAAGCCATGCCGCGTCTGGGTGCGCAGCAGATCATGGTCGCCTTGCCTCCGCGCAGCCTGCAGGTGTTTGCCTGATGAGCGCGAACATCGCGCTGCCGATGCCGCACAAACAGGTTCGGCAGGCCTCCCGTGCCGAGATCGGCGACCGGGTATTCGTGGTCGGCGGCAAAGTCCTTTTGCTGGGGTTGCTCGGCGTCGCGGTGTTGATGCCGTTGCTGGCGATCTTCTGGCGCGGGTTCAGCTCGGAAGCCGGGCAGGGCGGTGGCCTGGTCGCCGCTCGAGAGTTGGTGACCAGTGCCAATTTCCACTGGTTGCTGGGTAATAGCTTGAAGGTTTCCCTCAGTGTCGCGGCGATTGTCGTACCCCTGGCTTACCTGTTTGCCTACGCCTTGCAACGCACATTGATTCCGGGCAAAGGCATCTGGCGTGGCATGTCGTTGTTGCCATTGATGGCGCCGTCGATGCTGCCGGGGATTGCGCTGGTTTATCTGTTCGGCAACCAGGGCATGTTGCGCGGTTTGCTGTCGGACAACATCTACGGCTTCTGGGGCATTGTGCTGGGTGAGGTGATCTACACCTTCCCCCATGCCTTGATGATTTTGCTGTCGGCCCTGTCCCTGGCGGATGCGCGCCTGTTCGACGCCGCGTCCAGTATGGGCGCCAGTCCGGCCAAAGCCTTCCGCAGCATCACCTGGCCGGCGACGCGTCAGGCGGTGTTCGCAGCGTTCTGTCTGGTGTTCACCCTGACCATCACCGACTTCGGCGTGCCCGTGGTGGTGGGCGGCGACTATCAGGTGCTGGCACTGGAAGCCTACAAGGCCGTGGTCGGTCAGCAACAATTCGGTCGCGGCGCGTTGATTGGCATGGTGCTGCTGTTGCCGGCGCTGTTCAGCTTCGGGGTCGATGCGTGGTTGCGTCGACGTCACGGCGACTCCATGAGTGGTCGTGCACAGGTGTTCAAGCCTGCGCCATCGAAGCTGCGCGACGGTTGCTACCTGGCCATCGTGGTCCTGATCTGCGCAGTATTGCTGCTGGTGTTCGGCATGGCGGTGTTCTCGTCGCTGGTCAAATTCTGGCCGTACAACCTGTCGCTGTCGCTCAACCATTACCAGTTCAACGACACGGCCGGTGGTGGCTGGCTGGCCTATGGCAACAGCGTGAAAATGGCATTGTGCACGGCGTTGATCGGCAGTGTGCTGATCTTCACCGGCGCGTACCTGATGGAAAAAACCAAGGGCCAGCGCGGGCTGAATCTGGCACTGCGCATGCTCAGTTTTGTCCCGATGGCCGTGCCAGGCCTGGTGCTGGGCCTGGGTTACGTGTTCTTTTTCAACCTCACCGGCAACCCGTTGCATGTGCTCTACGGGACCATGACCCTGCTGGTGGTCTGCACCATTGCGCACTATCTGACCACTGCGCAAATGACCGCCACCACCGCGTTGCGTCAGCTCGACGCCGAGTTCGAAGCCGCCGCGCTGTCGCTCAAGGCTCCGCTGTATCGGCACTACCTGCGCGTCACGGTGCCGATTTGCCTGCCGGCGCTGCTGGACATCGTGCGCTACCTCTTCGTCTCGGCCATGACCACCGTCTCGGCGGCGATCTTCCTCTACAGCCCCGACACCATCCTCGCCGCGGTGGCAGTGCTGAACATGGATGACGCCGGCAACGTCGGCGGCGCGGCGGCCATGTCGACCCTGATTCTGTTCACCTCGGCGGGCGTGTCCCTGCTGCTGGCCTGGGCTTCGCGCGGTTTGCTGCGCCGCTCCCAGGCCTGGCGGCAAACCGCGCCCGGCCATTGATTCATACCTTCAACTCATACAGGAATTGCATCATGTTCAAGCCTTTGGCCCTGGCCGCTGCTGTCCTCACCGCTTTCAGCCTGAACGCCTTCGCGGCGACAACCGAGTTGACGGTGTACACCGCCCTCGAAGCCGAACAACTGAAGACCTACAAACAAGCCTTCGAAAAAGCCAACCCGGACGTCGAGATCAAGTGGGTGCGCGATTCCACCGGCATCATCACCGCCAAACTGCTGGCCGAAAAAGCCCGTCCGCAGGCTGACGCGGTCTGGGGCCTGGCGGCGTCGAGCCTGGCGATTCTCGATCAGCAAGGCATGCTGCAAAGTTATGCGCCGAAGGACCTGGGCAAGATCGGCGTCAACTACCGCGATGCCGCCAACCCACCGGCCTGGGTCGGCATGGACGTGTGGGCGGCCACCATTTGCTTCAACACTATCGAAGCTGAAAAGCAGGGTCTGAGCAAACCGGTGAGCTGGCAGGACCTGACCAAGCCTGAGTACAAAGGCAAGATCGTCATGCCCAATCCGGCGTCGTCCGGCACCGGTTTTCTCGACGTCAGTGCCTGGTTGCAGACCTTCGGCGAGAAGCAGGGCTGGCAGTACATGGACGACCTGCACCAGAACATCGGCCAGTACGTTCATTCCGGCTCCAAACCTTGCAAACTGGCGGCTTCGGGTGAATTCCCGATCGGTATTTCGTTCGAATATCCGGCCGTTCAGCTGAAGCGCCAGGGCGCGCCGCTGGACATTATCCTGCCGAAAGAGGGCCTGGGCTGGGAGATCGAAGCCACTGCAGTGATCAAGGGTACGCCGCATGAAGAGGCGGCGAAAAAGCTGGCGGACTTCTCTGCCAGTCCGGCGGCGATGGAGCTTTATAAAGAAAACTTCGCGGTCCTCGCCCAGCCGGGTATTGCCAAGCCGCAGACTGAATTGCCGGCGGATTATGAGCAACGTTTGATCAAGAACGACTTTGCCTGGGCGTCGAAGAATCGCGATGAAATCCTGGCTGAGTGGCGCAAGCGGTATGACGGCAAGTCGGAGAAAGTGGCTGCCAAATAAAGTCTTTATTGGCTGACAGGGCCTCTTCGCTGGCAAGCCAGCTCCTACAGGGGGAGCGCATTCCAACTGTGGGAGCGAGCTTGCTCGCGATGGCGGTCTATAGTTCAAAACGACATTTACGTCATAGGGAGACATCTGATGCGCCGCAACGAACAAGTGGTTGCCAAGGTGTTCGAGCTGTACGAGCGTTTCGGCGCCGATGACTACATCGGCGAACCGGTGTCGCAGATCGAGCACATGTCCCAGGCGGCCGAACGGGCCATGGCCGAAGGCTTTGATGACGAAGTGGTACTGGCGGCGTTCTTTCATGATATTGGCCATATCTGTCCCGCCGAGAATGCCGAAAATATGGGTGGTTTCGGCGTAGTCAGCCATGAACGCCTCGGTGCGGACTACCTGCGGCGCGCAGGCTTCAGCGAACGCATGGCGCGGCTGGTGGAATACCACGTCCAGGCCAAGCGTTATCTGACGCTCAAAGAGCCCGGGTACTACGAGCGCTTGAGCGAAGCCAGTCGCCGGACCCTGGAATATCAGGGTGGGGTGATGACTGCGGCCGAGGCTTTAGCCTTCGAGCAGGATCCGTTGTGCGAGGTCAGTCTGCGGATGCGTCAGTGGGATGAGCAGGCGAAGGAGATGTTGGTGCCGGTTATAGATCTGGATGTATTGAAGGAGAAGGCGTTGCGGCTATTGGCCGAGTAGGGCAGCGGGACCGAGGTGCGGCCTTCGCGAGCAAGCCCGCTCCCACATTTGTTCTGCGGTGAACACAGCATTTGTGAACACCCGAGATCAAATGTGGGAGCGGGCTTGCTCGCGAAGGGGCCAGTTTCGACAACGCAGAAAATAGCTCAGGCCCTTACAACTGCCGCGCCAACACCTCAACCTGCTCCTGCCTCTCCGCCTGGTTCAACTTCGCCTGCGGATTAAGCGACGACCATTGCGGATGCGCCCGGGCCTTGTTCAGGGCTTCGGGCAGTTTGCCTTCGCGCCAGGTCTTGTCCTGTGGGGTAGCGACCTGAATGCTGTCCATCGCCGCATGCCCACGCGCGTTCAACGCCTGCAGCAGCTGGCGCTGGCGCAACGCCAACAGCCGCAGCACGCTGTCATCGACAGTCAGTTCGCGCTTGCCTTTGATTTTACCCATGAGACGGCTGCCATAACTGCGCGCAGTTTGCAGGGCGCCGCCGGCAATTGCCCCAGCCAGTGCCGCTGCGCCGAGGGTCAGGCCGCCCACCAGCAAATCGACTCCAGCGCCTGCCGCCGCGCCGGCCGCGATACCGCCACCGACCCGCACGCCCAGTTGCTTGAGGGTTTCCGGGTTGAACAGATCATCACCCCAACGGCCATCGAGCAGCGGCAGATCAGTGGCCGACGCGTCCTGCGGGCGAAAGGCGTAGAGCTTGAGCAGGGCTTCGACGCAACGCTGTTCCCGCTGTCGAACGGCTTTGCGCAGCTCGTCGATGGCTCGCTGTTCCTGCTCGGCGTTGCTGATCACGCTACGTCGGCAGGCGGCGCAATCGATCAATAAATCGGCAATCAATTGCGCGGCGCTCTGCTCACGCGCCAGGCGTTGTGCTTGCTGATCGGCGATCAGGCGTTCCAGTTGCCCGCGAGCGTCTTCCAGCAGCAGCGCGAGGCTTTCATAGAGTCGGCGTTCGCCATCCTCCGGCGGGGCCACGCTGTCGAAACGCACCAGTGCGTGCAAACCCAGGCGCGCCAACGCCTCGCGCCAGTCCGGCTCGCGGTGGTTGGCGCTGCTGACGAAGTTGAGCACCGGCAGCAACGGTTTGCCGCAACTGGCCAGCACTTCCAGTTCGTCGCGGTACTTGGACAGCACCGGCTCGCGGGCGTCGATCACGTAGAGGCCGGCGTCGCAGGTCAGCAGTTGCCGCAGCACCTTGGCTTCCTGTTCGAAACGCTGCTGGGCCTCGCTGCCTTCAAGGAATCGTGCCAGGCGTGCCGGGCCGTCGAGGCGTTCCCCGGGACGCTCCAGGCGTTCGAGGTAGTCGAGCAGGGCGATGGCGTCTTCCAGGCCGGGGGTGTCGAACAGGTCGAGCAAGGGCTCGCCATCCACCGACAACCGCGCGCCTTCGACGTGTCGCGTGGTACTGGGTCGATGGGAGACCTCGCCGAAACCGACATCCCGGGTCAGGGTGCGGAGCAGCGACGTTTTGCCGACGTTGGTGTGGCCGACCACGGCGAGCTTCAACGGCGGTTTCCAGGGCTTAGTCATGACCGGTCTCCAGCCAGTTCATCGGCGCACTGTCGGCGAACGGCAGTTCCAGCTGTTGCAACGCCACGTGCCAGTCACCGAGGCGCTCGGCGACCAGCGCTTCGCCGGGCGGCGCTGGCAGCAGCCAGACACGGGTGGCGCTGGCGCCGCGAGCCAGTTCGGCGATCAGCGCAAGGCTGCCGCGATCCGGCGAGCGGCGCGGATCGCAAGCGATAGCCAGGCGAGCAGGAGGAAATCGACTCAGCTGTTCGAGCAGTTTGTGGCGGGATTCGCGGCTGTCGAGGATGCCGGCATTGCTCACGGTTTTCGGCAGTTGTGGCGGCCACTGGCGTTGATCGTCCAGCTCGATCGCCACCAGCAGCGCGCCATCGCTTGGCAGGTCACTGACGCCGTTTTCAATCTGATGCAGCTGTTCTGGGGCGGCATCGCTGATGCCCAGGCGTTCGCTGGTGGGCATCAGTCGTTCGCGCAGTTGGGCGTAACCGGGCAGGTTCAAATCCAGCTGCAAGGTTGCCTGGCCGGTTGTCCAGCGCCAGCGGCAGAACAGCGCCAGCAGCAAACGCGGCAATACCCCGTAGACCAGCAGCACCCCCACCAGCCACGCCGCCCAGGCCTGGCGGGCGCTGTCGATATTCAGCGCGGCATCGCCACTGGCGCGGATCATCTCCACGGTGGGCACGCTGAAACCGAGCAGGGCCGGCAGTGCACCCAGGGCCTGGGTCATGGCGACGAAGGTGTCGCCACCGAGGATGGTGGTTTCCCAGACGAAGCCGTAACGCCGGGTCGCCATCAGCATCAACAGAATCACCAAGGCACTGAGCATCGCCAGTAACCACAAGCCGTTGACGAGCACACCGAGCGCCCAGCGATTGAGTTTTTGTCGTTGCAGTAGCAACAGCAGGGCCGGCGCCAGTTGCGCAGCCTTGGCATCACGAGCGAGTTTTTCGCTCAGCCACAGCCACACGCGTCCCAGCGTTGCGCCGTGTTCACCGGCAAACACCAGGCCCAGCGCCCAGCTCAGCAATAGAATCAGGTTCAGCCCGAGCAGGCTGCCCAGGGCCCAGAACACATTCACCGGAGTCTGCCCGTCGCCCAGCGCCGCAAATGCCAGGCCGGCGCCGCTGATCACGGCCAGCACCGCCATGACAAGCAGCGCCAGTCGCGCACCTTGCCGCCAGTGGTGGAGGGCATGGGTCAGTCCGTCACGCTCGGCCAGCCACAGGGCCCGGCGTTGAATCCGGGCCGGCAGGTCACCGCCCGCGGTACGGGCCAGTCGATTGGCTTCCAGATCATCCAGGGGGCCGGCGTGTTCTTCGCGCAGGCGAATGGTTTCCGTCAGCCAGAGGTTATTCAGTTCAGTCACGCGGCATCCCGTCGCTCAATTGAGTCGTGAGCATAACCGCTGTGACGCTTATCGGGGTACGGGAGGCTCTGGTATCCTCGCCGGCATGACTAAATCACTCCCCCTCAGCCTGATTGCAGCCCTCGGTGAAAACCGCGTGATCGGCGTCGACAACAGCATGCCCTGGCACTTGCCGGGGGACTTCAAATACTTCAAGGCCACCACCCTCGGCAAGCCGATCATCATGGGGCGCAAGACCTGGGACTCCCTCGGTCGCCCGCTGCCGGGCCGGTTGAACATCGTGGTCAGCCGCCAGGCAGACCTGGTGCTGGAAGGCGCCGAGGTGTATCCGTCGCTGGAGGCCGCCATTGTTCGCGCGCAAGCATGGGCGAACGAGCAGGGCGTCGATGAGGTGATGTTGATTGGTGGGGCGCAGTTGTATGCGCAGGGGCTGGCGCAGGCCGATCGGTTGTACCTGACCCGTGTGGCGCTGAGCCCGGAAGGGGATGCGTGGTTTCCGGAGGTTGATTCGGGGCAGTGGAAGCTGGTGTCGAATGTGCCGAATCCGGCGGAAGGGGATAAGCCAGCCTACAACTTTGAAGTGTGGGAAAAAGCTTAAAAGCTTCGCCGGCAAGCCAGCTCCTGCAGAATGTGTATTGATCGCGGATTTTGCGAACGACACAACCCCTGTAGGAGCTGGCTTGCCAGCGAAAGCGGTCTATCAGGGCCGATCAAGTGTGCGCCAGCTCCGAATGCTCATCCGCACCCAGCTACTCTCTATCCGTCTGCTGCATGACCTGACTGGTAATCGCCCCCGCCGCAATCGACCCGCTGACGTTCAATACCGGTCCATCGGGTCAAGTCTGACGTAGCGCGCCGAGTTGTCTGACAGATCGCAGGGAAACAGCGTATGGATTGCTTTGGGATAACGGGTCAGTCTGGGCTTTTCCCAAGGAAGCGCACGGATGCGTTATTTGAAAGTGATTGCACAGGATCGTAATGGAGATGGCCGGGCGGATTTGGTTATGCTTGAGTTTTATCAGGCGCCTGGCCCGACCATGAAAAGTGTCGTGGTCAACGAGGCCGTCGCCGTTGATTTCGACGCCGACGGCAAAGTCGACTACAAGAGGGGCGATGTAAATCACAACGGGAAGGAAAACTCGATAGACCAACGGTTGCTGGAGATTTTCGCCAATTCTTATCTCAAGATGAATTGGTTCAACGACGGAGAAATCAGGGATCGCTACATGAAGGTTTTCGCCGAAGACGTCCACTCCGACGGCACACCCAACGTCGTGAAATTGCACTTGCACCATGCCGAGGGTGGTGTCGAGCCTGCGAGCCTGATGTCTTGGCACAGCGTCTTTGATAGCAACAACGATGGCGTGCTGGAGAGCGTCGCCAACGGCGATGCCAATCACGACGGAGTTCTCGAGCAGATCGACGGTGTAATCGTTCAATCGCTGGCCAATGTGTTTCTCATGTTCAGGTGGAAATAACGGGACCTACAGTTCGGCGCCTTTTCCGGCCAACACTTTGATCTCCTCCTGTCGTTCCGCCTGTCTCATTTTTTGGATGCGGGTTAAGCGACGACCCTGCGGATGCGCATGTGCCTTGTTCAGTGCCTCGGGCAGTTTGCCGTCGCGCCAGGTTTTGTCCTGGGGCGTGGCCACCTGAGGTTTGAGAGGGCCTGAAAGCAATGCGATGAGGCCCGCTCAAGCAACAAAACACTCAGGCGTGAGCCAACGCCGAATGCTCATCCGCACCCAGCAACGCTTTATCCGTCTGCTGCATCACCTGACTGGTAATCGCCCCCGCCGCAATCGAACCACTGACATTCAGCGCTGTACGCCCCATATCAATCAGCGGCTCGACCGAAATCAGCAGCGCCACCAGTGACACTGGCAACCCCATCGCCGGCAACACGATCAACGCGGCAAACGTCGCACCACCACCGACCCCGGCCACCCCGGCCGAGCTCAGCGTCACAATCGCCACCAATGTCGCGATCCACAGCGGGTCCAGCGGGTTGATGCCCACGGTCGGCGCCACCATCACCGCCAACATCGCCGGGTACAGACCGGCACAGCCATTCTGGCCAATGGTCGCACCAAACGAGGCGGCAAAACTGGCGATCGACTGTGGAATGCCCAAGCGGCTGGTCTGCGCTTCGATGCTCAGCGGAATGGTCGCGGCACTCGAACGGCTGGTGAAGGCAAACGTCAGCACCGGCCAGATCTTGCGGAAGAAGCGCAGCGGGTTGATCCCGGCCGCCGAGACCAACAGACCATGCACCACGAACATCAGCCCCAGGCCGATGTAGGAAACCAACACGAAACTGCCGAGCTTGATGATGTCCTGCAGGTTGGAACCGGCGACCACTTTGGTCATCAACGCCAATACACCGTATGGCGTCAACTTCATCACCAGGCGCACCAGGCGCATCACCCAGGCTTGCAGGGTGTCGATAGCGTTGATCACTTTCTGACCTTTCTCAACATCATCCTTCAGCAGTTGCAGCGCCGCGACCCCAAGGAACGCCGCGAAGATCACCACGCTGATGATCGACGTCGGCTTGGCCCGCGCCAGGTCGGCGAACGGGTTCTGCGGGATGAACGACAGCAACAGCTGCGGCACATTCAGGTCCGCGACCTTGCCCGCATAGTCGCTCTGGATCGTTTGCAGCCGGGCCATTTCCTGAGTGCCGGCCACCAGGCCTTCGGCGGTCAGGCCAAAGAGGTTGGTCAGGCCGATACCGATCAGCGCGGCGATGGCCGTGGTGAACAACAGCGTGCCGATGGTCAGGAAACTGATCTTGCCCAGGGACGATGCGTTGTGCAGACGGGCCACGGCACTGAGGATCGAGGCGAACACCAGCGGGATCACGATCATTTGCAGCAACTGCACATAACCGTTGCCCACCAGATCGAACCAGCTGATCGAGGCCTTCAGCACAGGGTTGCCGGCACCGTAAATCGCGTGCAGAGCGACACCGAAACCCACACCCAGCGTCAGCGCCAACAGGACTTTTTTCGCCAGGCTCCAAGTGGTGTGGCGGGTTTGTGCCAAGCCAAAAAGTAATACGAGGAACACCAGCAGATTGAGGATCAGCGGCAGATTCATGAGAACTCCGATAAAGACTTGTGCCAGCCACCTTCCGGGGCAGCTGCGAACCGGCAAGCCTAACAGCTTGATTTGCAATGAATTAATATCAAAAATGTCTGTTAACTGTCGTTTTTGGAATAAGCGCATGTCGCTCTTGGGGATGCAGCTGGCGCGATAGGCACGTTGGCGGTCGCTGACAGGCGAGGAACGTCACACTTATTTGTTAGCGTCGATCTCTTTGAATCAGGGAGATTTGACGATGAGATTTGCACCGAAATTTCTGGTTGCAGCACTTTGCCTGGGCCTTGCCGGCCAGGTACTCGCCACGGATCTGAAACACTGGCCAGCTGATCAGGCCAAGGCGCTGGACGCGATGATCGCCGCCAACGCCAACAAGGGTAACTACGCGGTGTTCGACATGGACAACACCAGTTACCGCTACGACCTTGAAGAGTCGTTGCTGCCGTTCATGGAAAACAAGGGCCTGATCACCCGCGACAAACTCGATCCCTCCCTGAAACTGATTCCGTTCAAGGACACCGCCGAGCACAAGGAAAGTCTGTTCAGCTACTACTATCGCCTCTGCGAACTCGACGACATGGTCTGCTATCCATGGGTCGCCCAAGTGTTCTCCGGCTTCACGCTCCAGGAACTCAAGGGCTACGTCGATGAATTGATGGCTTCCGGCAAACCGGTGCCAGCGACCTATTACGAAGGCGACGTGGTCAAGAAACTCGACGTCAACCCGCCGAAGATTTTCACCGGCCAGCAAGAGCTCTACAGCAAACTGATGGAGAACGGCATCGAGGTCTACGTGATGACCGCCGCCTCCGAAGAGCTGGTGCGCATGGTCGCGGCCGATCCGAAGTACGGCTACAACGTCAAACCGCAAAACGTGATCGGCGTGTCGATGCTGCTCAAGGACCCCAAGACCGGTGAATTGACCACGGCGCGCAAGCAGATCACTGCCGGCAAGTATGACGAGCAAGCCAACCTCGGCCTGGAACTGACCCCGTACCTGTGGACCCCGGCAACCTGGATGGCCGGCAAGCACGCAGCGATCCTGACCTACATCGACGAGTGGAAAAAACCGGTCCTGGTCGGCGGCGATACCCCAACCAGCGACGGCTACATGCTGTTCCACGGCGTCGACGTGGCCAAGGGTGGCATCCACTTGTGGGTCAACCGCAAGGACAAGTACATGACCCAGATCCAAGGCATGATGGCCAAGAACGCCGCGGCCCAGGCCAAGGAAGGGTTGCCGGTGACGGCGGACAAGAACTGGGTGATCGTGACGCCGCAAGAGATCCAGTAAGGGTTTAGATTCACTGTAGGAGCGAGCTTGCTCGCGATGGTCGTTAACGATAACGCGTACTGTCTGATTTAACGCGGCGTCCTTGCGTTCATCGCGAGCAAGCTCGCTCCTACAGTTGATCCCGGTTATTCACACATAGCATGTGCACTGAAGACCCATTGTGGGAGCGGGCTTGCTCGCGAAAGGGCCAGTCGGTGCAATAAAAGCCTCTGCTTGATCAACTTCTTCCTACAGTCGCAACCTGCACGTTCTTGCGTAAGGGACTACGACTACTTCAGAATTCGCCGACTTGTGCGCCTGTTTGGCGGGTTTTATCTTCTCAGCGTCGCTGCCCATCAGCGATCGGGTTTGGTAGCCCGGTTCTTCCAGGCGCATGACTGCACCTTGGCAGGTTTTTTTCGTTCCTGCTTTTATGGTGGTCATGCGTAGGGCGCTTTCGAGCGCGCCGGCTCCCTGGACCGGTCTACCAACCTGCGTATGGCTGCCACCTTTCGTTTGGTAGCGAAGGTGATAGCTCCTTACTTCCAGGAGAATCATCGATGCTGAAAATTACCCCTGATCCGCCGGACACCGAAAACCTGTCAGCCCACATCAACGCCACCCCGCGCAAACCCAGCCGAACATTCGTCATCGCACCGGGCCTCGACACCGAAACCCTGTTGGCGCACGCCTGCGAATCCCTCGCCTCGGCAAATGTCATGGCCAGCGATTTCGCCGGCCTGCTGGAAGGCTCTCAACGCAGCACGATGCTGGGGATTGCCCAGGTCATCATGTTGGGCGAGCTGGCGGTGAATCAGGCGCTGGATAACCTCGACCCGCAGGAATAACCCGGGCAAAAAAAATGCCCCGCACTTGGCGGGGCATTCCCTCGCTTTATCGCCAGCATACCGACGACCATCCAGCCTCATTTTCAGAAATGCCCTACATCAATCAAAGAAGCATCTGATTCTTCCTCCACTTCGCCTCTTCTAACTTGCGTCCTTCGATCTGACAAGGACACATTTCGCATGAAGCGCTACAACATCACCGTCGGAGCCAAAACCACCGTCGGCGGCACGGTCGTCAGCGGTTGGCGTCGTGGCAGCATCAATGGCCAGGCCATTGCCCGCGAAGGCGATGAAGTCAAATGCCCGGGATGCGACAGCACGGTGATAATCATGTGCGTCGGCCCACGCCTGTCGGAGGAGTGGGATGGACTCAAGCCCGCCCTGGATGGCGACCTCTGCAAGTGCAAGTGCGATCCACCGCCCAAGTTGATTGCCAATCAGACCATGAGGAGCCAACAGATCGACGTAGGCAACGCTGCGCCGACTGCCCGAGCCGGCGCTCAACTCGCGTCGCCGGCCCAAGCGCGACAACCGACAGTCAAATCGCCCCCCACCGGATTTGCACCTGCCAAGAGCCCCGCAACACCGTCTTTCAGCGAGTTGCCGGGGGTCATCTGCCAGAACCTGTGGCGTAGCTACCAGCAAAGAGCCGAGGCCGTCGTGGCGCCAGGTGGCATTCTGATTGCCGACCCAAAGGCGCGTAATCGCGCGATCAATGCGGCGTACGCCAATATGTGGGTTGAGGATCAGCGTTTCCAATGGGCGGGCCTCGCGGCGTTCGCCTCCAAGCAGGTGGGATGTGGTTTGTTGCATGCCGCTGATTCGATCGAAAAGATCGATGCGGAACAGGAAGCGAAACTACGCCGGGTGGAGGCGCTTAGGAGACGGCCCGCTGGCTTGTTCGGATGGGCCAGTAAGAGTCAGCAGCAGGCGAGAGCGCGGGAGCTTGAGCAGGCTGAACGGGATTACGAGCAAGCCCGCCGCAACAACCCGACGTGGTGGCTCGACGTGCGGAGCCCGAACGAACCGTTGTCGCTCGTGCAGAAGCAACTCCTGTTTGTTCACGACATGCTGGCGCTGGGCAATACCACGCTGTTTCTGGATGTATTTCCGTTGCATGCTTTTTACAAGGAGCGTGGGCTGCAGGCGCTTAAGACTTGCCTGGAATCACGTCATAAAATTTATGGGCATGATCAGTATCCGGTCCTGTGGCCGATTGAGCAGGAGAAGTTGAAGTTCGGCTATGACTACAAGGAAATCCTGCAAGCTTTCCAAGCCATTGAGGTTGGTAATATCACCGAAAGTGTTGTGCATCTGGCTTGGCACGAACAGCAAAACATCCTGCAACCGGTAATGTACAGCGACGAACTACTGGTAACTCTACTGCGCAGAAATCAGTTCGCTTTTGTCACAGGCATTCCACCTGGTGCTGCAGCCGCTGTCGAACTTACCTTGGCCAGCCAGTGCTATCCCAGCGAAGACGGTCGCACCGTGGGTTTCAGCAGTGAGCATTTCGCCAATTTGGCCGATATTGATCAGCGCATGTCGTTTGTGCTTAAGGCCGCATCGCAGTTTGATCAGCTACTGCGGCGTTCTGATCGCCATTTAATCGAAGAGGCGATTCTGGACATTGCCGCAGGTCGAGGCGTGCGATGATTTTGCGGCGACGCGTTGGTTGGCGACGTGGGATTTTGTTACTCGCCGGCGCAGCTCTGTTGATCTTCTCGATGGTTCGAGCGCTTTCGGGCGAACCTGAGATTGCGCTGATGATTGGCGAGCCTTGGGAAGCGATGCGACAGCGCTCGAGCGCTGTGATCGATCCGGCCATTCCCGGCCATTTTTGGGGAAGATTACCAAAGTCGGATTCTCGTCTTCGTTTCCTGGAGCCGCAATACGGGTTTGTGACTCCGTTAGCTCGCTTTTTCACGGTTAGTTTCGATAGTGACGGGTTAGTCAGCAGTCTCCGTATGTCCCCACAGATCGAGCCTCTCCTGCTCGACGACACGCTCAAGGTTCTGTTGGATCTGCAGGACCAATGGCGCCAAGGGGGTTGGATGCCAATCCGGCTCAATGACTTTCCGTCGTTTGCCGATACTCCTCAATGGCGTGCCAGATTACGAGACGTGAACATTGGCGGCACTGCTTACTGGCGAGCTGACGACAAGTATCAGGTAATGCTGGGAGTTAATCGCTTCAGGGACGATAAGCGTCCCACAGAAGAGCGTTACCTCATTACGTTACAACTTGCCACTCCATGGGGAAGTCCATGAGACTGCGCCTCATAAATAGTCGCAGCATTGATTCCGGCCAAAATAAATTTTCGGTTTATCCGAGACGTGAAACGTTCGTCTGGCCGAGAGATTACTCATCTAAGCAAAGTGTCTTTATGGAGCAGAAGTAGATGGTGATACGCATTCTTTGGGCAACTATTTACATAGTTGGAGGTGCCCTCCCTGCCTTTGGATTGGCTCTGCTAACCTCGTTCCTTATGATGTCTGGGGAAGCCTTTGGCATAATAATGAGTACATTCATATGGTCAGGGACCGCTGGTCTCGGTTTGGCGGCGCTAAATACGCCCAGAGCTACCGGGTCACGTCGCAGGCGTATTGTTTCGGTAATGTTAATAATGGGGTTGATAGTTATGTCCCCTGTATTGTTTACTTCGTTAGAGCACCCCAGCGACAAGGTTTGGTTTAATGCGGCAATTCTGGGACCGACATTATTGGCATTTCTATATCTCGGGCAGGCTGCGTTTATTTCCAGCTCCGACAAGTGATGACGCTTAGCCCTGAATTTGCCCTCTGGAGTTTGCTTTACGTTGGTAAGTTAGAAGAATTAACGGCGGAGGTAGTTGAATAATAATTGCGCCCAAAAAAATACCCCGCACTTGGCGGGGCATTTTTATTGCGATAACTGACGCTTACAGCCCATCAAGCATCGCCTTGTTACGCACAGCACCCTTGTCGGCACTGGTCGCCAGCAAGGCATAGGCCTTCAACGCGGTAGTCACCTTACGCGGACGCTTCTCCACCGGCTTCCAGCCCTTCTGATCCTGCTCGGCACGACGCCCAGCCATCTCTTCATCGCTGATCAGCAGGTTGATCGAACGGTTCGGAATGTCGATCAACACCTTGTCGCCGTCCTGCACCAGACCTATCGCGCCGCCAGCAGCCGCTTCCGGCGAAGCATGGCCGATGGACAGGCCCGAGGTGCCGCCGGAGAAACGGCCATCGGTGAGCAGGGCGCAGGCTTTGCCCAGGCCTTTGGATTTCAGGTAGGACGTCGGGTACAGCATTTCCTGCATGCCCGGGCCGCCTTTCGGGCCTTCGTAACGGATGATCACGATGTCGCCGGCCTTCACTTCATCGGCGAGGATGCCGCGTACGGCGCTGTCCTGGCTTTCGAAGATCTTCGCGTTGCCTTCGAAGACATGGATCGACTCGTCGACGCCGGCGGTTTTCACCACGCAGCCGTCGAGCGCGATGTTGCCGTAGAGAACGGCCAGGCCGCCTTCTTTCGAGTAAGCGTGTTCGACACTGCGGATGCAGCCGTTTTCACGGTCGTCGTCCAAAGTTTCCCAACGGGTCGACTGGCTGAACGCAGTTTGCGTCGGGATGCCCGCAGGGCCGGCCTTGAAGAAGTGATGCACCGCTTCGTCGTCGGTCTGGGTGATGTCCCACTTGGCGATGCCTTCGGCCAGGGTCTTGCTGTGCACGGTCGGCAGGTCGGTGTGCAGCAGGCCGCCACGGGCCAGCGAACCGAGGATGCTGAAGATCCCGCCGGCACGGTGCACGTCTTCCATGTGGTACTTCTGGATGTTCGGCGCAACTTTGCACAATTGCGGCACGTGACGGGAGAGGCGGTCGATGTCGCGCAGGTCGAAATCGATCTCGGCTTCCTGGGCCGCGGCCAGCAAGTGCAGAATGGTGTTGGTGGAACCGCCCATGGCGATATCCAGGGTCATGGCGTTTTCGAACGCCTTGAAGTTGGCGATGTTGCGCGGCAATACCGACTCGTCGTTGTCGTTGTAGTAACGCTTGCACAGCTCGACGATGGTGCGGCCGGCCTGCAGGAACAACTGTTCGCGGTCGCTGTGGGTGGCCAGGGTGGAACCGTTGCCCGGCAATGCCAGGCCCAGGGCTTCAACCAGGCAGTTCATCGAGTTGGCGGTGAACATGCCGGAGCACGAGCCGCAGGTCGGACAGGCGCTGCGCTCGTACTCAGCGACTTTCTCGTCAGAAGCGCTGGAGTCGGCGGCGATCACCATGGCGTCGACCAGGTCGAGACCGTGGCTGGCCAGTTTGGTCTTGCCGGCTTCCATCGGGCCGCCGGAGACGAAGATCACCGGGATGTTCAGGCGCAACGCAGCCATCAGCATGCCAGGGGTGATCTTGTCGCAGTTGGAGATGCAGACGATCGCGTCGGCGCAGTGGGCGTTGACCATGTACTCGACGGAGTCGGCGATGATCTCGCGGCTCGGCAGCGAATACAGCATGCCATCGTGACCCATGGCGATGCCGTCATCCACAGCGATGGTGTTGAATTCTTTTGCCACACCGCCAGCGCGTTCGATCTCGCGGGCGACCAGCTGGCCCAGGTCCTTGAGGTGCACATGGCCCGGGACGAACTGGGTGAAGGAGTTGGAAATGGCGATGATCGGCTTTTTGAAGTCGTCATCTTTCATCCCCGTGGCGCGCCACAATGCGCGGGCACCGGCCATGTTACGGCCGTGGGTGGATGTTTTCGAGCGGTAATCAGGCATGAAGCACTCCGGGCGGCTAATCAGGTATCAAAAGGGAAGTGAGCTTCTATTGACGTCTGGAACACTCAGAAATGGCCGTGTGTCCGGAAGTTGCCGATAACTTTGCGGGATCGCCGCGCGCTTCAGCTTGAGCTCATAAACCCGCCGGGGGATGACTGGCGATGAATGTCGCGATTCTACACGGCTGGCGTCAGGAGGGAATGCCAGAAGAGGCTGATCCAATACCGATGGGGCGTGTGGGATGACCATCGGTAAGGTGCGCGAGCGCCTCGCGCGCGTACGGGACACTTGGCTAAACTGCCTTCCCTCACGTAACGCCACCAAAAGGAGTTGGAATGTCGCTGTTGAATCGTTCGTTGTGATTTTACCTGCTGACCGGCCTGTGCCAAGGGTTAGTATTGGCAGTTCGACAAGCTCAACATTGGCATAGGGGGCGTGGCGGCAATCCTGACGCTGGTGCTCACCGAGCCGCGCTTAAAGAACATCCAAATCCCAGAATCTGATGAAGCTACGACACCGACCCCACTGCATCAGGCTTCACTCAAAGCCGGATTGCGTAGACGGATGCGTCGGCTTACGACCAGCCCGAAGCTGCTCAAGACGATGAAGCCGAAGGCCAGCGTCAGTTGCAGTTCGATGGGACTAAGGTTGATCAGTGCGCTGATCAGACCACCGACGATGAATATCATCGTGTTCCCGACCGAAGCCGAGGTGCCGGCCATGTCCGGAAATATCTCCATCGCCTTGGAGGTGGCAACCGGCCGGGCGATGGTGGTTCCGGCTGTGCAGATGATCATCGGGATCAACACCGTCAGGATTGTCAGTCCCACCACACTTGAGAGCACGAGCATTACTAGCCCCGAATAGAAGATCAGGCTCAGACCCACAATGGTTTGGGTATTGGATGCGATCCGCCCCGCCAGGGTTCGAGCGACGATGCCTCCGATGATGTAGGCGGCACCATACAGCAGGAGTGTCAGGGAAAACTCGTAGGCCGATAGTTGCAACTGCTCCATGAAGATCAGGGGCGAGATGACAATGAAGGAAAAGTGGCAGGCGAATGCGATCGCTGCAATCAGCCAATAGCCGAGGAAACCCGCATCATAACAAGCGCGCCGGTAGGACTGAAGAATACTTCGGCGCTGGGTTGTTGCGGGGGGCTCGCTTTCAAGAAGGAAGCAGGCCCTCAGGAACACGGCGGCGGCGAGGGCAATAAAGACAATAAAGCTTGCGGGCCAGTCCAGCGCCTGTTGCAACAGGGTGCCTACCAGCGGCGAGACGGAAATGAAGATCCCGCTGGTGGTGATCATCAGAATCCGCAGTTTATCCCTTTCTTTGCCGTCGAACAGGTCCTGGACCAGCGCCTGGGAGAGCACGAAGCACCCGCAGCCAGCGGCCTGTATTACCCGAAACATCAGGAACCAGGCGTAGTCGGTGGAGAGCACGCAACCTGTCGCACCGATCATCGAGACCGCCATTCCCACCAACAGCAGGCTTTTGCGCCCAATGACATCCGAGAGCGGCCCAACCAGCAGCTGAGAGAATGCGATTCCGACGGCAAACAGGCTGATGGAAAACGCGATATCGCTTGGCGTAGTACGGAAGTGTTCGGCCAGCGCCGGGAACGATGGCAGTAGAACATCGAGAGGAAAAACCCCAAGCACCACCATGGACAACAACAAGGTGATCATGGCGCGGCGGTGTTTGACACTGGCTGCGGGTTTTCCTTCATCCATCGACAAGTCCTGCCTTGGTGAAGATCTTCTGGTTGGAAGACAGGTCGAAAAAACCAGCCTTTTCCATTGCCTGAAGCGTCGCGCCTGCTCCCGATCGAGCGCGGTCAAGGCAGGCTTGCGGGCCGGTCAGGGTAGAGAGAATTTCTGCGACGCAACTCTCCCTGAGACCCACGCTGTCCAGGCTTTCCTTCAGCCATCGCTCATCGACTTCAAAGAAAATCAGGATGATATCCATCAGCATCTTTGCAGCGAAAGTGCGTTGGCTGCCATTTAAGGTCAGCCACAGATAATGGAACACTTCGGAAAAATAACGACT
This sequence comes from Pseudomonas sp. VI4.1, assembly GCF_002029345.1. Taxonomy (NCBI): domain Bacteria; kingdom Pseudomonadati; phylum Pseudomonadota; class Gammaproteobacteria; order Pseudomonadales; family Pseudomonadaceae; genus Pseudomonas; species Pseudomonas sp. VI4.1. Next base: position 33,452 of record NZ_MULM01000179.1, on the reverse strand, counting down.
GTGTCGAGCCTCGTCGGTGAGGTGGTCCCTGAGCATTTCCTGGACGCTTGACACCAGCTCGTTGCGGCAAACCTCAAGCAGCTCCTTGGCGATTATGGTCTCGGACACGAAGCCGAGAAGAAACCATGTCAGCGCCTTATGCTTGTCAGGGGCGCAGTTAATCAGGGCGTTCAATCGGGTAATGCGGTGCGGCATTACGGGGCGTTGGGTCATGCCGTAGAGGTCGGCTATCTGCTCGGCGAGACTATTGGAAAACAAAGCGTGATAACCCTCATCGGTATAGAGCTGAAGGGCGGCTGTTTTCATTCGCTGGGGGATGCACGCACCGAGTTCGTGATGGACGATGGTTTCCACGGAGCGGTTGACGATCCGATGTTCGAGTCGGGTGGTGTAATCGAGGAAATACACCAGATGGTTGGCCGATAATCGATGGGTGGTCTCGCTGCCTGCTGCTTCGATGGCCGGGTGCTTCAGGTAGGGCAGGAGGGTCGGCGGGAACCAGTGTCGTGTTTCCAGTTGCCGCTCCAGATCTGACGGCAATTGATAGGTGTGTTCGCTGGTTCGTACCGAGGCTCGGGTGTTCCAGTCGCTGAGTGTGAAGCGCTGGTCCCAGGCGTCGGGCTGGGGCAGATCGTCTGTGCGGGGCTCGATCATTGTTGTGAGCCTCGGCTGCTCAGCAGCTCTTTCAACTCCTTACACATCACTTGTCCATCACTCTGGCCGCAGCCAACAAAAAACAACGGTTGTTCGGCGCTGTCCTCGATCCTCAGTAACCTTTCGACCTGATCGTCCGTCAATGCACCGGTCAGCCAAGTGCTTAACCCAAGTGCGGTGGCCACCAGTTGAAAGGTCTGGGAAATGTGGCCTGCCTCGACGTAAGCCATTCTGTACGCCCGCGAGTGTTCATATTTCCACCACAATTTGTCGAAGCGAGCGGTAATGAACAGGCCAACGGGCATGTTGTTGATGAAATGCTGGCCACACAACAACTGCCCCAAGGGCGAGTCAGGCACCGGATTTACGAAGCTCAAAGCATGTTCGGTGGGGTGGTAGACGTATAATCCAGGATTCAGGCCGCTGACGTTTTGAACATGTAGAAAACCTTCGCAGGCATTCAGCCCTCCGCCGGATGGACTACTGCGCCGGGCGCCGAGACCTTCGGCAATGGTTTCGTCGATGTCGTTTTCGCGCTCACGCAAATAACCAAGAGACAAATATAGGAGGGTGCTCACATCATCGAGGGAAGCCCCCTCACCCGTGAAAGTGCGACAGGTCTTTCGCTCAATCAACGTCTTTACAAGAGCGTTTGCCGGCAGACTGGAAGGTTGAGGCAGGGAAATCCACTCGCTTGTCGGACGCTCGGTGAGTCTGGTCCTTGGGGCAGGCGTGGCCAATACGTCGGCGCAATGGTCCAGGTAGTGCCTCGACCATTCATTAATATCTTGGGGGACATATTCACAAGGGATGTTCTTGGTGCCGATATGAAATATTTTTGATAGCTCATCCCAGCCCCATTCAATAGTCTCTTGTGTTGATGCTGTTAGTATTTCTGAGTTCAGAAATTGAATGTCTATTGTGTTGTTGTTGTCGAATTTTTCTGGGTTTTCAATAAGTTGGGCGAGACGGGTTGAATATTCTAGATTTAGTTCGAATTGCTTATGATTTTTGTAATCCCAGACTATTTGGTATGGTGTGCAAGGAAGTATAAATATATAAGGGTTTATTTGCATGGTTGGCGATCCACTCTGGTCTTCTATAGAAAACGCTGGGTAGCCGGCACTCCCCAGCGCCTCATTTACTTAGCCGGCTTTTGGGCAACCAGAAAAGCCAGGTTGGCGATAGTGGAAACTTCCAGAGTGATTGCTTTCATTTTTGGAACTCCTTGTAGTTTTAAGTAAGTGCCACTTCGTAGTGACAGCTCAATCATAGATATTAATTGATGCTTTTCAAGAAAATATTAGGTAAGAATCTTCTGATGATTTTGTCGGAGCAGTCCTACGTCTGCATGAATTTTGTAAGATCTGTCCGAAAAAATTCCAAAGATCATGGAAGAGCGTCTCACCAGGATTGGCGGATTAGGAGAGGGGGAAATTAAAATAAGAAGGGGCGCCGATTGACGCCCCTATCAAGCGGTGTTGTTAGCTGTTAGGCAACAACCGGCAAGTAATGCTCTTGATGTAACGCGTTTCAGCAATCGCCGGGTGAACCGGGTGATCCGGGCCCTGGCCGCCGCGTTCGAGCATCTGGATGTTGCGATCCAGGTGGCGGGCGCTGGTCAGCAGGATGTTCTGCAGATCGTCTTCCGGCAGGTGCATCGAGCACGAAGCGCTGATCAGGATGCCGTCCTTGCTGAGCAGGCGCATGGCTTGCTCGTTCAGGCGACGGTAGGCGCCTTCGCCGTTCTTCATGTCTTTCTTGCGTTTGATGAAGGCCGGCGGGTCGGCGACGATCACGTCGAAGCGTTCTTCGCTGGCTTTCAGTTCTTTCAGGGCTTCGAACACGTCGCCTTCGATGCAGGTCATTTTCTCGGCGAAGCCGTTCAGCGCGGCGTTGCGCTCGACGCCGTCGAGGGCGAAGGCCGAGGCGTCTACGCAGAACACTTCACTGGCACCGAACGCGGCGGCTTGCACGCCCCAGCCACCGATGTAGCTGTACAGGTCCAGTACGCGTTTGCCTTTGGCATAGGGTGCCAGGCGTGCACGGTTCATGCGGTGGTCGTAGAACCAGCCGGTTTTCTGACCTTGAATGACCGGCGCTTCGAATTTCACGCCGTTCTCTTCCAGCGCGACCCACTCCGGCACCAGGCCGAACACGGTTTCGACGTAGCGGTTGAGGCCTTCGGCATCGCGCGCGGCGGAATCGTTCTTGAACAGGATGCCGCTTGGCTTGATGACTTGAGTCAGCGCCGCGATCACGTCTTCTTTATGGGCTTCCATGGTCGCCGAGGCGATCTGGACCACCAGGATGTCGCCGAAACGGTCGACCACCAGGCCCGGCAGCAGGTCGGAATCGCCGTAGACCAGGCGGTAGAACGGCTTGTCGAACAGGCGCTCGCGCAGGGACAGGGCCACGTTCAGGCGGTGCACCAGCAGCGATTTGTCCAGCGGCAACTTGATGTCGCGCGACAGCAGGCGGGCGCAGATCAGGTTGTTCGGGCTCATGGCAACGATGCCCAGCGGCTTGCCGCTGGCGGCTTCGAGGATTGCCTGGTCACCGGGCTTGAAGCCGTGCAACGGCGTCGCGGCGACATCGATTTCGTTGCTGTAGACCCACAGGTGGCCGTTTCGCAGGCGACGGTCGGCGTTGGCTTTGAGGCGCAGGCTAGGCAGGGACATGACGTCGCTCCGGAAAAAAGAGCGGGAGTATAGCGTGTTGCGACTTGTGGCGGGCTGGGTGGCGATGAAACGCGGAAGACGCCTTCGCTGGCAAGCCAGCTCCTACAGGGTTTTGTGTTGACCACAATTCATCGGTACGCCGGCGATCATGTAGGAGCTGGCTTGCCAGCGAAGCGATTTCAGGCGCTACGCCGACTGTAAGTTCCTGCGATTGGCCCTCCGGTATGTCGGATCCAACTTCATAAAGGTTAGAATCGCCGCCTGACCCTGAGTGCATATATATGTTCCAAGAGCTGACCACCGAACAGATTCGACAGTCCCTGCAAGGCATCAGCGTGCCGGCCCAACCGCAAATCATGGTGGATTTGCAGATGGAGCAGTACATGCCCGACCCGGATCTGGACGTGATCGCCAGGTTGATCTCCCAAGACCCGGGCCTCTCCGGCTCGTTGCTGAAAATCGTCAACTCGCCGTATTACGGCTTGAGCAACAAGATCGCCTCGATCCAGCGGGCGGTGAATCTGCTGGGCAGCCGTTCGATCATCAACCTGATCAACGCGCAGTCGATCAAAGGCGAAATGAACGACGACACCATCGTCACCCTGAACCGTTTCTGGGACACCGCCCAGGACGTGGCGATGACCTGCCTGACCCTGGCCAAGCGCATCGGTGCCCAGGCGGGCGATGAAGCGTACGCCCTGGGCCTGTTCCACGATTGTGGCGTACCCCTGATGCTCCAGCGCTTTCCCGACTACATGAGGGTTCTGGAAGAGGCCTACGCCAGCGCCGGTGCCGAATGCCGGGTGGTGGACACCGAGAACCGGATGTTCAACACTAACCACGCAGTGGTCGGTTATTACACAGCCAAGTCCTGGCGCCTGCCGGAGCACGTGACCGCTGCCATCGCCAATCACCACAATGCCTTGGCGATCTTCACCGATGAGTCGTCGCGCAACAGCCAGCTGAAAAGCCTGCTGGGGATCCTGAAAATGGCCGAGCACATCTGTGCGTCCTATCGGGTGCTGGGCAACCAGGCCGAGGACCACGAGTGGAACAGCATAGGGCCGTTGGTGCTGGATTACGTCGGCCTCTCGGACTACGACTTCGAGACCCTCAAACAAACGATTCGCGACCTCGGCGCGCACCGCTGAGCGACAGCCTGATTCGAGAGCCCCATGCCTGAACTGCCGGAAGTCGAAACCACCCGCCGCGGGATTGCGCCACACCTTGAAGGCCAGCGCGTCAGCCGGGTCATCGTGCGGGAGCGTCGTCTGCGCTGGCCGATCCCCGAAGATCTCGATGTGCGGCTGTCCGGCCAGCGCATCGTGTTGGTGGAACGGCGGGCCAAGTACCTGCTGATCAATGCCGAAGTGGGCACGCTCATCAGTCATTTGGGGATGTCGGGCAATTTGCGACTGGTGGAAGCCGGCATGCCGGCCGCCAAGCATGAACACGTGGACATCGAGCTGGAATCGGGGCTGGCCCTGCGCTATACCGACCCGCGCCGGTTTGGCGCGATGCTCTGGAGTCTCGACCCGCTCAACCACGAATTGCTGATTCGCCTGGGGCCGGAGCCATTGACCGACCTGTTCGACGGCGAGCGCTTGTTTCAGCTGTCGCGCGCGCGCTCCATGGCGATCAAACCGTTCATCATGGACAACGCGGTCGTGGTCGGTGTCGGCAATATCTACGCCACCGAAGCGCTGTTCGCCGCCGGTATCGATCCGCGCCGGGAGGCGAAGAGCATTTCCCGGGCGCGCTATCTGAAGTTGGCGATAGAGATCAAACGCATCCTTGCACACGCCATCGAGCGCGGCGGCACCACATTGCGCGACTTTATCGGCGGTGACGGCCAGCCCGGTTACTTCCAGCAGGAATTGTTCGTTTACGGCCGCGGTAACGAGCATTGTAAGATCTGCGCAACGCAATTGCGGGAAGTCAAACTCGGGCAGCGTGCCAGTGTGTTTTGCCCGCGTTGTCAAAGCTGACAGGTCCTTGGGGCTATAGTCAGTACTCACTGCCTAGCCGAAGGACCGTGCCATGAACCTGTTTCGAACCCTTGTCGTCGTTCTGCTGCTGAGTCTCGGTACGCCCGTGCTGGCAGCGAACACCGGTAGCGGCGACCCGCGTTACACCATCCAGAATCCCCCGGCGTACGCCATGATCGGCGATTTGCTGATCGCCCGGCCCTTGCTGGTCGCGGCGACGGTGATCGGTGCCGGGGTGTTTGTGGTGTCGTTGCCGTTCACCGCGCTGGGGGGCGGTATTGGCGATGCGGGCCAGGCGTTGGTGGTCGACCCGGCGAAAGCAGCGTTTGTGCGGTGCCTGGGGTGTATCGGGGAGGGGTTTGAGCAGCGGGAGTGAGGTCAGTTGCATCTTTGGTGTGGCGGATGGCCTCTTCGTCGGAACGCCGCCCGGAGCAAGCCCGCTCCCACAGTGGATGTGTTGTGTTCACGCTGTCGGATTAACAACACAGATCCACTGTGGGAGCGGGCTTGCCCGCGAAGGGGCCCGCACAAACGCTACAAAAACCTCAGGCTCACGCCTTGCCGGTAATCTTGTGGTACTTCTCCATCAACTGCTCTTCAGTCTCCGGATGCGCTTCGTCCAGCGGAATGCAATCCACCGGGCAAACCTGCTGGCATTGAGGTTCGTCATAGTGGCCGACGCACTGCGTGCACAGGTTCGGGTCGATCACGTAGATCTCTTCGCCCTGGGAGATGGCGGCGTTCGGGCACTCAGGTTCGCAGACGTCGCAGTTGATGCAATCGTCGGTGATGATCAGGGACATGCTAACTCCAGCCAGGGCGGAATACCCAGGCGCAATAAATCAATGCGCAATTGTGCCGCATTGGCGCTGTAGGAGCCAGCTTGCTGGCGATGGACGTAAGGGTGCCGCGATCATCCAGGCAGCCTTCGTCATCGTTAATGTCCTTCGCGAGCAAGCTCGCTCCTACAGGTGTGCAGGTTACTTCTTGAAGCGTTCGGTCAGCGCGTCCGCCACCGCGGGGTGGACGAATTTGGTGATATCACCGCCCAAAGCGGCGATTTCACGCACCAGCGTCGAGGAAATGTACGAATACCGCTCGGATGGGGTCAGAAACAGACTTTCCACTTCCGGTGCCAGCTGGCGGTTCATGTTGGCCAGCTGGAATTCGTATTCGAAGTCCGAGACCGCACGCAAACCACGCAGGAACACGTTGGCGTTCTTCTCTTTGGCGAAGTGTGCCAGCAGCGATGAGAAGCCGACCACTTCCACGTTGGGCAAATGTTGAGTGACCTCGCGTGCCAGTGCCACACGCTGTTCCAGAGGGAACAACGGGTTTTTCTTGGGGCTGGCGGCGACGGCAATGATCACATGATCGAACAGGCGCGCGGCGCGTTCGACCAGATCGCCATGGCCCTTGGTAATAGGGTCGAAGGTACCTGGGTACAACACTCGGTTCATCGCGTCGTCCTGGCGGAAGTCCGTTGGGGACTCGGATGGTATCGCAGCCTTCCCGCTCGGCCAAGTCGGCTGTTGGGTAAGAAAGCACTATAGACGATCGCAATATTCTCCTTTTTCATGGGTTTTTCAAACGTTCGGCCAAGGAAGCGGCCAGTTGCGCCGTCAGCCCATAGACCGACAGTTGCGGGTTTGCGCCAATGCTGGTGGGGAACAGCGAGCCGTCATGGATCGACAGATTGCCTAGCTGATGATGTCGGCCAAGGCTATCGGTCACGGCGCTTTTCGGGTCTTCACCCATGGCACAACCGCCCATCACATGCGCACTGCCCAGCCGTGTGCGATACAGCTCAAGGCTCAAACCGTCGATCAGCGTGCGGGCTTCGGCCAGGGTCTTCACATAACGAGCGTCGGCGTGCATTGGCATCACGGCATTGGCGCCACCGGCGAACTGGATCTCGGCCATGCTGTGGAAAGCGCGGCGCAAACCGTCCCAGGCGTAGGGTGAAACCTGATAGTCGAGCACTGGCGTACCGTCACCGCGCAATTCGACGCTGCCGCCGGGGCTGTCCGGGTGAAAGCCGTCGCGCAGTAACGCCAACATCGCATGAGTGTGGGGCAGGTGCTCCATGTGCCGGGCGTTTTCCTTGCCGAAACCGCCGAGCAGGGTCGTGGCCAGCGCAGGATGCAGCGGTGGCACTTCCAGTTTGTAGGACATCTTGCCGGTGGTGCCGTCCTGCCACTGGAAATGGTCGGAGTAGATCGACTGCGGCGCGCCATAGAACGGATTGATCACCTCTTCGAACAGACCCGCGGACATGTTGACCAGGTGCAGGAACGTCCGTTGGCCCAGGCGCTTGTGCGGATCGGGCGCATCGGAGCGCAACAGCAGTGCGGGGCTGTTGATGCCGCCGCCGGCCAACACGTAATGCCGGGCCTTGATCGTGATAGTCCTGCCCGTGGGGGCGACGCAACGCGCGTCCATCGCCACGCATTGCAGGCCAGTGACCTTGCCGTCCTTGATCGAGAGTTTTTCGGCGCGGGCGAGGTAGAGCAGTTCGCCACCTTTTTCCAGGGTGGCGGGAATGGTCGTCACCAGCATCGATTGCTTGGCGTTGGTCGGGCAGCCCATGCCGCAATAGCCGAGGTTCCAGCACCCGCGCACGTTGCGCGGGATGACATGCCAGGCGTAGCCAAGCTTTTCGCAGCCCTTGCGGATCACGTCGTTGTTGGCATTCGGCGGAACCATCCAAGGCGCTACGCCCAGGCGTTGTTCCATTTTTTCGAACCAGGGCGCCATCTCCGCCGGGCTATGACCTTTGACCTCATGTTCCCTGGCCCAGTGCTCGAGTGTCGGGTCTGGCGTGCGAAAGCTTGAGGTCCAGTTGATCAGCGTGGTGCCGCCCACCGCCCGGCCCTGAAGAATGGTAATCGCGCCGTCCTTGCTCATGCGGCCGATGCCTTCCTGGTAGAGGCTGGTATACGCCTGGTCTTCGAGCATCTTGAAATCGCTGCTGGTCTTGAGCGGGCCTTCTTCGATCAGCAGCACCTTGTAGCCGGCGGCGCTGAGAATCTCTGCCGTGGTCCCGCCACCAGCGCCGCTGCCGATGATGGCCACGTCCGCTTCGAGGGTCAGGTCCTGGGTCAGTTGTGAACCGTTATAGGTTTTCCAGCCACGGGCCAGGCCTTCGCGGAAGGGATCGGGTACGGGCATGTACTGGCTCTCTTATTTGTTTTGGATTCGGTGGTGATGCGGCTGACGTCTTCGCGGGCAAGCCCGCTCCCTCAGGTTTTTGAGGTGGACGACCCTTTTGCAAACGACTCAAACCCTGTGGGAGCGTGGCTTGCCCGCGATGGGGTCGACTCGATCTCAGACCTTGGGCGGCCCCGGATACCCGCAATGCGCCCACGATTCCGCCCGGCTGTACCAAGCCATCATCACCAGTTGCTGCAACGAGCTATGCCCCATGCGCAGCAAACTCAAGGCGCTGCTTTCCCAGCGATCGAGAAATTCGCGGATGTCCTCGCCGCTGGCATTTTCCCAACTCCCCCAGATCCCGGTGAGCGGCCCGCGGGTCACGGTTATCCCCAGCACATCGAACAACTGTCGGGTCAGCTTGAGCATTTCCGGAGACAGGTGATTGAGGCCGTTATCCAGGCAGTGCAGGGTCTGGTCGACCGCCGCCGGCATGTTCTCGAGCGTTATGGCACCGTCGAGCATCACCGGAATCAACGCCCGCAGAAACAGCAGGTCACCGCTGCGCAGAATCGTGAAACCACTGGCCGAGGTGCTGGCGGAACAGCCGCTGAGGCTGGCACCAAGCCCGACCGTGGCCAGGAAGGCACTCGCCCCCAGGCTGAATTTAAGCAAACCGCGCCGTGACAACGCAGGTGTATCGGACAGGCTGAGGCTCATTATTGTGAGTGTCCGGCGCTGATGATCGTTAGCGAATAAACAGCTTCTGAATCAGTTTTTGAAGGGGTTTGCCATACGGCGGGTAGATCAGTTTCGCTGCGTTGAAACGCTGTTTGATCAGCACGCCCTTGGCCTTGCTGAAGGTCAGGAAGCCTTCGTGGCCGTGGTAATGGCCCATGCCGGAGGCGCCAATACCGCCGAACGGCATATCGTCCTGAGCGACGTGCAGCAAGGTGTCGTTCAGGCACACGCCACCCGAATGGGTTTCGTGAAGCACGCGGTTTTGCTCGCGCTTGTCGTAGCCGAAGTAATACAGGGCCAGCGGACGAGGTCTTTGATTGATGTAGGCAAACGCCTGGTCCAGATCCTTATAAGGCACGATCGGCAGCAGCGGGCCGAAGATCTCATCCTGCATCACCAGCATCTCGTCAGTGACGTTGAGCAGCAGGCTGTGGCTCATGCGTCGGCCCTGGCCCTGGTCGAACAAAGGAATCAGCAGCGCGCCTTTGCTGGTGGCATCACTCAGGTAGCCATTGAGCCGCTGCAGTTGTCGGTCATTGATGATCGCGGTGTAGTCCGGGTTGTCCGCCAGGGTCGGATAAAACCCGCGAACTGCCTGGCGATAGGCTTCGACGAAGGCTCCCACGCGATCTTCCGGCACCAGCACGTAGTCCGGGGCCACGCAGGTTTGCCCGGCGTTGAGCGTCTTGCCGAAAGCGATCCGTTCAGCGGCATCCTTGAGCGGCACATCGCGGGAGACGATGGCGGGCGACTTTCCGCCCAGCTCCAGGGTCACCGGTGTCAGGTTCTCGGCAGCCGCGCGCATCACCTGTTTGCCGACGCTGGTAGCGCCGGTGAACAGCAGGTGATCGAAGCGCAGCCGGGAGAAAGCCACGCCGATATCGGCTTCTCCCAGCACCACGCAAACCAGGTCCTGGGGAAAGATTCGAGCCAGCAGCTCCTTGAGCAGCAGACCGGTGGCCGGCGTCGACTCGCTTATCTTGAGCATCACCCGATTGCCCGCCGACAACGCGCCCACCAGCGGACCGATAGCCAGGTACAACGGGTAGTTCCACGGCACGATCACGCCGACCACGCCCAAGGGTTGATAAACGACTTTGGCCGAGGCAGGTTGAAAGGCAACGCCGACTTTGCGCCGTGACGCTTTCATCCAGTGTTTGAGGTGCTGGCTGGCGTAATGGATGCCGTGCAGGCTGGGCATCAGTTCGGCAAGCAGGGTTTCATCGGCGCTGCGATGGCTGAAGTCCTGGTCGATCGCGTCGATCAAGGCCTGGCGCTCATTGTTCAGCAGGTCCCGCAGCGCCTTGAGCCATTGCTGGCGTTGCGCCGCTGGCGGCATGGGGTTGCCGGCATACGCCGCACGTTGGGCGTTGAACAAGGCTTGGAGTTCTTCCAGTGGCTGCTGTAGGTTCTGCATGTAGGCGATGTCAGCAGTCATTGTCGGCTCCGGATTATTTTTTATTAGGAGCTTTTTAGAGTCTATACTCTATAAAGTCAAATGGCATCTGACGCAGCTTTGTTTTATCCGCGTCCGGATAGGTCGTAAGATGCCCGCCACCGCACTCTGAATTTAAGCTCAAGCCATGGCCCCCAGGATCAAAACCAGCGAGCGCATCGTGCAGAACAGCCTGGAGCTGTTCAATCAGCAGGGCGAGCGCAGTATCAGCACCAACCACATTGCCGCCCACATGGAAATTTCCCCCGGCAACCTGTACTACCACTTCCCTAACAAGCAGGCGATCATCGCCGTGCTGTTCAGCGAGTACGAAAGTCTGGTGGACAGTTTTCTGCGCCCGCCCCAGGGCCGTGCCGCGACAGTCGAGGACAAGCGTTACTACCTCCAGGAGTTGCTGGCAGCCATGTGGCGCTATCGGTTTTTGCATCGAGACCTCGAGCATTTGCTCGACAGCGATCCGGAACTGGCCGCCCGTTACCGACGTTTTTCCCAGCGCTGCGTGATTCAGGGATCGGCCATCTACAAGGGATTCGTCGAGGCCGGCATCTTGAAGATGGACCGGGTGCAGATCGAGTCGCTGACCCTCAACGCCTGGATCATCCTCACATCCTGGGTGCGTTTTCTGTGTACCACGCGAGAAAATTCCAATCACTTGAGCGAACAAGCGATTAAACGTGGTGTTTACCAGGTGCTGGTACTGGAAGCCGGCTTCGTCACGGATCAGTCCCGCGACGCGGTCAACGCGCTGTTCGAGGAGTTTTATGTGCCACTCGCCCAGGCACTGGAAGAAGTGGGATAGAAACAGCAACACGATCGACTACCGCCATCACAGGAGCCCGTTATGCCCATTGCGCAACTGATCAGCCCGCAAGCGTTGGACCTGAAAAAGGAGGCGCCAGGGCTGGTGATTCTGGATTGTCGTTTTGCCCTGGAAGACTTGGACTACGGCCAGCGCAGCTATGCCGAAGGGCATATTGCCGGGTCGAGCTTTGCCGATCTCGAGCGTGATTTGAGCGGGACGGTGGTCAAGGGGGTGACGGGTCGCCATCCGTTGCCTGAACCCGACGACTTGATCGAACGCCTGCAAGCCTGGGGCATCAACGCCGACAGCGATGTGGTTTTATACGACGACGGTCCCGGTGCCTTTGCGGCTCGCGCCTGGTGGTTGCTGGCCTGGCTGGGCAAGCGCGACGGCGTGTTTATTCTGGATGGCGGGCTCAAGGCCTGGCATGCGGCAGGGTTGCCGCTGAGTCTGGATGCGCCCGATAACGAACGCGGGACCTTCACCGGGGTGCCGGACAACGCGCTCATCCTGGATGCCGACGCACTTGCGCAACGTCTCGGCCAGCCAGCATTGACCTTGCTCGACGCCCGGGCCTTGCCGCGCTTCAAGGGCGAAGTGGAGCCGATCGACCCGGTTGCCGGGCACATCCCGGGCGCGCAATGTGCGGCGTTCACCGACAACCTGGGCAGCGACGGGCGTTTCCTGCCGGCCGATCAGCTCAAGCAGCGGTTTGCCGCGAAACTGGGTAATCGTTCACCGACTGATCTAGTGGCGTATTGCGGCTCCGGGGTGACGGCTTGTCACAACCTGTTCGCCTTGTGCCTGGCGGGTTATCCGCTGGGGGCGTTGTATGCGGGGTCGTGGAGCGAGTGGATCAACGATCCGGCGCGGGGCATCGCCACCGGCGAGTAAACGCACTGCGATATGCGCCGGGCCCGACGCCGTACACCTGCTTGAACTGCCGACTCAGGTGACTCTGGTCGGCGAAACCCAACTGCGTGGCCACTTCCAAAGGCAGGCAACCGCCCTGTAGCAACGCCCGCGCCCGGGCAATGCGCTGCTGCATCAGCCAGGTGTGCGGCGGCAAGGTGTCGGTCGGCAGTTCGAGCTCGGCCAGCAGCGAGAGAATCTGAGCGCTGTCGGGATAAAACGCCCGATACAACCAGCCGTCTTCCGTGCCTTTATGGCCGGTGTGCAGTTCATCCGGATTGATCAACACCAGTGTGCCGCTACCCGCCAGATGCTCGGCGCCACGGTAGCGATAACGCTGGGCACCCGCCATGATCATGCCGATCACATAGCCGTCATGCACGTGGGGCGCGAAGCGGTGCTCGATGTAGCGCGCAGACAACAATTCGACCCCGGCCAGCGGCGCCGTTTGCCAAAAATGAATCGACTCGCCTTGATCCGTATCCATCGGCTTACTCGCGACCCGCAGCGGTCAGCCACTGAGGAATGCGCCGTTCCAGGTAGTAGCCCGGTTGCCTGAACGAGCCATCGACGAAGCCGACATGCCCGCCCTTGGCTTGTAGCTCGAATTGGGTGCAGGCGGATAATTCTGCTGCGTGCGGCAGGCTATGCGGGAAGACAAAAGGGTCGTCAGCCGCCTGAATGATCAGGGTCGGCGTGCAAATCTCCCCCAGGAAATATCGGCTCGAAGCGCGACGATAATAATCTTCGGCATCGGCGAATCCGTGCAACGGCGCTGTCACCCGACCATCGAAATCCCAGAAGGTACGCATGTTTTCCAGCGAACCAAGGGCCGCCAATGCCGCCAGCCCGTCCTCGCGTTCGTCGTGCTGGAACTGCCGCTGCTTATTCTTGATGTAGGCCACCATCTCGCGCATGAAATGCGCCTGATAAATTTTCGAAAAACCTTGGCCAATACGATCGGCACATTGGTCCAGCCGAAACGGCACGGACACCGCGACTGCGCCGAGCACGCCGCTGTCCTTGCCGGTCTCGCCCAAATGCTTGAGCAAGACGTTGCCACCCAAGGAATAACCGACCGCGTACAGGGGGGCGAGCGGCCGTTTGGCCCGCAGGTGCCTGATGGTTTCGGCCAGGTCTTCGCTGGCGCCGGAATGGTAGCTGCGCGGGAGGAGATTGGGTTCGCCCGAACAGCCGCGCCAGTTCAGCGCGACGCTGGCCCAGCCCTGGATCGCCAGCGCCTTTTGCAATCCGGCCACGTAAGGCGAGTTCGCCGAACCGGTCAGTCCGTGCAACACCAGCACCAGTGGCGCATTGGCGCTGTGCGGGCCGTGCCAGTCCAGGTCGAGGAAGTCACCATCCTCGAGCCACAGGCGTTCGCGCTCGCGTTCGATATGGGTGGTTTTGCGCCAAAGGGGTCCCCACAAGGTTTGCAAGTGCGGGTTGCCCAGGCCGAAGGCGGGGATGAAGCGTTCTGACGGAAGGGACACGGTGGCTCTCGATGCAGCGGTGCGCAACCTGTGCGCACCTTATCAGGCCGGTCGGTTAACCGGCGATCTCTGCCATACGTTGCCACAACGAGTAGTACACGCGCCCGGATTTCTGTTCGCGGTGCAGGCGCCAGTTCTCCGGCAGGCCAAGCTTCGAAGGCGCGGTTTCGCTTTCGGTGTACACCCAGGCGTCATCGGCCAGCCATTGGCGTTCTTCAAGCAGCGCGCACACGGCAGGCAACAGATTCTGATTGAACGGCGGGTCAAGGAACACCAGGTCGTAGGCAACCGCTGTCTGGGTTTCCAGATAGCGCAAGGCATCCGCCGTCTGAATCTGGCCGGTCGAGCAGCGCAGGGTACCCAGATGTTCCTTGATGCTCGCTACCGCGATGTTGCTCGCATCCAGCGCCTGGCCCATCGCTGCGCCACGGGATAAAGCCTCGAGAAACAACGCGCCGCTGCCGGCGAATGGATCAAATACTTTTGCCCCGGCGACATAGGGTGCGAGCCAGTTGAACAGGGTTTCGCGCACCCGGTCCGGGGTCGGGCGCAGGCCCGGTGCATCGGGGAAGCTCAGCTTTCGGCTGCCCCATTCACCGCCGATGATACGCAGTTGGTTCACGCCGTTATGCACGTTGTGTACGGGTTTTTTAGGACGAGTGGCCATCAATGCTCCGGAACCCCGAGCGGTTGCTCGGCAGGTTTATCAGAAGGGGCCGGTAACGGCTTTTGTGGCACGGTCGGGCCAGCGCTGACGATGACCAGTTTGTCCGTGCTCAAGTGTTTGTTCAGTGCGGTTTTGACCTGTTCGACGGTCAGGCTCTGGGATTGCTGCATGAAATCTTCCAGATAGCTCAACGGCAGGTTGTAGAAACCCATGGCGCCGAGCTGACCGACGATATCGGCGTTGCTGGCGGTAGACAGCGGAAAGCTGCCGGCCAGTTCACGCTTGGCGTCGTCGAGTTCTTTTGCCGTCGGGCCGGTCTTGAGGTAGTCGGCGAGTACATCCTGCACCAGTTTAAGTGTGCCTTCGCTCATTTCGGCGCGGGTTTGCAGGTTGATCATGAACGGCCCACGCGCCTGCATCGGGGTGAAGCCCGAATAGACGCCGTAGGCCAGGCCACGCTTCTCGCGCACTTCGCTCATCAGCCGGGTGCCAAAACCACCGCCGCCAAGGATCTGGTTGCCCATGGACAGTGCCGCGTAGTCCGGATCGTCACGGTCGATGCCCAATTGCGCGAGCATCAGGTTGGTCTGCTTGGACGGAAACTCGATATGGCCAATGCTGGCTTTGGGTTCTGCCGGTTGCGGGATCTTCTCCAGGGCCGGTCCTTTGGGCAGCGCACCGGATACCTGTGCGGCAATCGCCTCGGCTTCGGCGCGGGACAGGTCGCCTACCAGCGCAATGACCGCGTTGCCGGAGGCGTAGGCTTTTTCATGGAACGCCTTCAGTTGCGCCAGGGTGATCGCCGGTATGGTTTTCTCCGTGCCATCGCTGGAATGCGCGTAAGGATGATCACCGTACAGGCGGTTCATCAGCTCCATACTCGCCAATTTGCCAGGGTTCTGCTTCTGGTATTCGAAACCGGCCAGCATCTGGTTCTTGATGCGCGCGAACGAATCGGCAGGGAAGGTCGGTTTGCCGACCACTTCCGAGAACAGTTTCAGCGCGGGTTCGCGTTTGTCCGCGGCGCTGAGGCTGCGCAGGGAGGCCAGTGCCATGTCCTTGAATGCGCCGTTGCCAAAGTCCGCGCCCAGGCCTTCGAAGCCCTGGGCGATGGCGCCGACATCTTTACCGGCCACGCCTTCGTTGAGCATGGCGTTGGTCAGTACGGCCAGGCCCGGCGCGTCTGCGTCCTGGCTGCTGCCGGCGGAAAAGATCAGGCGCATGTCGAACATCGGCAATTCGCGAGCCTCGACGAACAGTACCTTGGCGCCTTCGGCGGTGTTCCAGGTCTGCACATCCAGACTGCGGCGGCTGGGTGCCTTGCCATCGAGCTCGGCCAGCGATTGCAGTTTCTGGCTGGCCTTGGCCTTGTCCAGGGCTTCGCTGGCCTTTGATTCGTCGGTCTTTGCAAAGTAAAACACGGCAGACCCGACCAGTGCGGCGACGATCAGGCCGGCCAGGGCCAGGCGGGTTTTTTTACGCTCACTCATGAGTCGTCTCCTGTGGCAGGACATGGGCGACGCTGAGACGTTCGCGGGTGAAGTACAGCTTGGCGGCGTTCTGGATGTCTTGCGGAGTGACGCTTTCCAGGTCGGCCAGTTCGGTGTCCATCAACTTCCAGGACAGGCCCACGGTTTCCAGTTGGCCGATTGCGGTGGCCTGGCTGGTGATCGAGTCACGCTCGTAGACCAGGCCGGCAATGACCTGCGCGCGGACGCGTTCCAGTTCTTCGGTGGACGGCGCCGTGGTTTTCAGCTGTTCAAGCAGCTTCCACAGGCCGGCTTCAACCTGGGCCATGGTTTTGTTTTTCTGGGTGTTCGGTGTTGCCGACAGGGTAAACAGGCTGTCGCCACGGGTATAGGCGTCGTAGCTCGACGAACCGCCCGACACCAGTTCTTCGCCGCGTTCCAGTTGCGTCGGGATGCGGCCGCTGTAGCCGCCATCGAGCAGGGCGGAAATCAGGCGCAAGGCGTTCACCGGGCGTTTGTCTTCGGCGGTGGCGATGCTGGGCACGTTGAAGCCCAGCATCAGGCTTGGCAGTTGGGTCTGCACGTGCAAGGTGATCTGGCGTTCGCCGGGTTCGGCCAGCTCCAGCGGGATTTTCGCCGCCGGCACGTCACGCTTGGCGATCGGGCCGAAGTAGCGTTGGGCCAGGGTTTTGACTTCATCCGGCGTCACGTCGCCCACCACCACCAGGGTGGCGTTGTTCGGCACGTACCAGGACTGGTACCAGTGGCGCAGCTCTTCGACCTTCATGCGGTCCAGGTCCGCCATCCAGCCGATGGTCGGCGTGTGGTAGCCGCTGGCCGGGTAGGCCATGGCCTTGAAACGTTCGTAGGCCTTGGACATCGGCTTGTCGTCGGTGCGCAGGCGACGTTCCTCTTTAATGACCTCGATCTCGCGGGCGAACTCGTCCGGCGGCAGGCGCAGGGTGGCCATGCGGTCGGCTTCCAGCTCGAAGGCCACGCCCAGGCGGTCGCGGGCCAGGACCTGGTAATAGGCGGTGAAGTCGTCGCTGGTAAAGGCGTTCTCTTCGGCACCGAGGTCGCGCAGGATCAGGGAGGCCTCGCCGGGGCCGACTTTCTCGCTGCCCTTGAACATCATGTGTTCCAGGGCGTGGGACAAACCGGTCTGACCCGGCGTCTCGTAGCTGGAGCCGACCTTGTACCAGACCTGGGAAACCACCACCGGCGCACGATGGTCCTCGCGCACGACGACCTTCAGGCCGTTATCGAGGGTGAATTCGTGGGTGGGTTGTGGATCGGCAGCCAGGGCCGAAAGGGGCAGGCAAACTGTGCTGAGCAGCAGGCCTGCAGCGCGGCGGGCTAGAGCATTCATTCGTTTTTAAACCTTTGGGGCTGCCCGCTTGTTCTTAGCGTCAGCGGGCGAGAGGGTGCTAGGATACTGATCCGTTTTACTGGCGGCCACGCCTATCAGGCCTTTGTGTTTGATCAGGTTGTATGGGTTTGCGGCAAAAGGCTGTGGTTTATCGACTAGACTTTGCTTTTTCGCCGATTTTGCCGCTTCAGTCCTTCGTGAAATCGATTTTGTAAGGTGCCGTTTGCACCTCGATAAAATGTTGCGCGTGAACAAGCTGGATCAATCGCAGTCTGTTCAGCATCGAATATTCATTTGCCGAGGCGCCCTTTGGCGCGTCGCTACTGTGAGATAGCCGTCCTCCATGTTTGGTTCCAACGACGACAAGAAAGCCCCAGCTGCGGCTGGCGAGAAGAAAAGCCTGTTCGGATGGCTGCGCAAAAAGCCGCAGGAACCCGTCGTCGAACAGCCACAGCCACTTCCTGAGCTGCCTGAGCCAACGCCTGCGCCGGTCATCGGTGAACAGCCCGCGCCGGTGGTCTTGCCGATCGCCGAGCCGGTGTTGCAACCGGTCACCGAGCCTGAATCCCGGGTCGTGGCCGACACCGTGCCCCAGTATCCGTTGACCCCCACCGCCGAGCCCTGGCTGACATTGCCTGTGGCAGAGGAGCCGGTGGCATTGGTCGAAGATGAACTGGCGCCGCATATTGCGCCACCGATTCCAGCCCCGACTGCCTTTGCTCTCGAGCCGGTTCAGCCACCGGTGGTGGCGCCGGTGGTCGCTCCCGTTGTGGTGGCCGAGCCTGTTCCGGTGATTCCGGAGCCTGTGGCTCCAGCGTTTGTTGCTCCGGTTGCTCGAGAACCCGTTCCCGTTGCGGCTCCGGTTGCTCCAGCTCCAGCTCCTGTTCCTGTTCCCGTTTCGGCTCCGGTTGTCCCAGCCCCCGCGCCTGTCGTTGTTCCGGTTGTTCCGGCACCCGTTCCTGTTACTGCCCCCGTTGCTCCGGCACCTGCCGTCCCCGTCGAAGCACCCGCAGCGCCTGTGCGTACTGAGGAAACCAAGGCCGGTTTCTTCGCCCGTCTCAAGCAAGGCCTGTCCAAGACCAGTGCCAGCATCGGCGAAGGCATGGCCAGCCTGTTCCTGGGCAAGAAGATCATCGATGACGAGCTGCTCGAAGACATCGAGACCCGTCTGTTGACCGCCGATGTGGGCGTCGAAGCCACTTCGGTGATCATCCAGCGCCTGACCCAGAAGGTCGCGCGCAAGGAGCTGGCCGATGCGGATGCGCTCTACAAGTCCCTGCAGGCCGAGCTGGCGGCAATGCTCAAGCCCGTCGAGCAGCCGCTGAAGATCACCTCGCAGAACAAGCCGTTCGTGATTCTGGTGGTCGGTGTCAATGGTGCCGGCAAGACCACTACCATCGGCAAGCTGGCGAAGAAGCTGCAGCTCGAAGGCAAGAAGGTCATGCTGGCGGCGGGTGACACGTTCCGCGCCGCAGCGGTCGAGCAGTTGCAGGTCTGGGGCGAGCGCAACAAGATCCCGGTGATTGCCCAGCACACCGGCGCCGACTCGGCATCGGTGATCTTCGACGCCGTGCAGGCCGCCAAGGCCCGTGGCATCGACGTCCTGATTGCCGACACCGCCGGTCGCCTGCACACCAAAGACAACTTGATGGAAGAGCTGAAGAAGGTGCGCCGGGTGATCAGCAAGCTCGATGCCGACGCGCCCCACGAAGTGTTGCTGGTTCTGGATGCCGGCACCGGCCAGAACGCCATCAACCAGGCCAAACAGTTCAACCAGACCGTCGAATTGACCGGCCTGGCACTGACCAAACTCGACGGCACCGCCAAGGGCGGGGTGATTTTCGCCCTGGCCAAGCAGTTTGGCCTGCCGATTCGCTACATTGGCGTCGGTGAAGGCATCGATGATTTGCGTACTTTTGAAGCAGAACCCTTTGTCCAGGCACTGTTTGCCGAGCGGGAGCGTTCATGATTCGTTTCGAACAGGTCGGTAAACGCTACCCGAACGGTCACGTCGGCTTGCATGAGCTGAGCTTTCGAGTCCGTCGGGGCGAATTCTTGTTTGTCACCGGCCATTCCGGCGCCGGTAAAAGCACTCTGTTGCGGCTGCTGTTGGCCATGGAACGCCCGACCACGGGCAAATTGCTGCTGGCCGGGCAAGACCTGGCCACCATCAGCAACGCGCAGATACCTTTCCTGCGTCGGCAGATCGGCGTGGTGTTCCAGAACCACCAGTTGTTGTTCGATCGCACGGTGTTCAACAACGTCGCATTGCCGTTGCAGATTCTTGGCCTGTCCAAGGCCGAGATCGTCAAGCGTGTGGACTCGGCCCTGGAGCGCGTGGCGCTGTCGGACAAGACCGATCTGTACCCGGGCGATCTGTCTACCGGTCAGCAACAGCGCGTCGGCATCGCCCGTGCAATCGTCCACCGCCCGGCCCTGCTGCTGGCGGACGAACCGACCGGTAACCTCGACCCGCGCCTGGCAGCCGAAATCATGGGCGTCTTCGAAGACATCAACCGCCTGGGCACCAGCGTACTGATCGCCAGTCACGACCTGGCGCTGATCGCTCGCATGCGTCACCGCATGCTGACCTTGCAACGCGGCCGATTGATCGGCGACGGGGAGGCCGCGGTATGAGCGCGACACGCAGCCCCAAGGTGTCCGAGCGCGTAGCGCCCAAGGGTGCCGATCCGCAACCGCAGAAGAAAAAACGCGACGATGACGATGGTCCGGATTTCGCCACGCTGCTGCGCGCCTGGATCGAAAGCCATCGTGCCAGCATGGTGGATAGTTTGCGACGCCTGGGCAAGCAGCCGGTCGGCAGCTTTTTCACCTGCATGGTGATGGCGGTTGCTCTCAGTCTGCCCATGGGCCTGTCACTTTTGCTAGGTAACGTCGAACGCCTCGGCGGTTCCTGGCAGCGTGCGGCGCAGATTTCCCTTTATCTGCAAATCGACGCCAGCCCGACCGAGGGCGAGGCGTTGCGCGAGCAGATCAAGGGCATGCCCGGGGTCGCGGAGGCCGACTATGTCGGCCGCGATCAGGCGCTCGAAGAGTTCCAGCAACAGTCCGGACTGGGCGAGGCCCTGAAGGAATTGCCGGAAAACCCGTTGCCAGGCGTGGTGCTGGTGACGCCGAACGAAGTCGACAAGCCTGCGCTTGAAGCATTGAGACAAAAACTTTCCGAGCTGCCGAAGGTACAACAGGCGCAACTTGATCTAGTCTGGGTCGAGCGTCTGGCAGCCATCCTCAAGCTGGGCGACCGTTTTGTCTTCGGTCTGACCGTGCTTCTGGTTTCTGCATTACTTTTGGTGATAGGCAATACCATTCGTCTTCATATTGAAAACCGCCGCACAGAGATAGAAGTGATTAAACTCGTGGGCGGCACTGACAGCTATGTGCGCAGGCCTTTTCTGTATATGGGTGCGCTGTATGGCTTTGGTGCGGGGATTCTTTCATGGGGCGTACTGGCGTTCGGCCTGGACTGGCTGAACGACGCGGTAGTCGGGCTGGCCGGTTTGTACGGCAGTGATTTCGCGCTGGCCGGCGTGCCGGTTGCCGACGGTCTGTCGCTCTTGCTTGGCGCGGTGCTGTTAGGGTATATCGGTGCATGGATTGCAGTCGCACGCCACCTGAGGGAGCTTGCGCCTAAGTAGTATCATTTTGCTCGTATTGACCTTTCAGCTTTTATGGGTTTAGGGAACTTGTTCTTTGGTTTCCGGTCAATTTTCGCAGTGCTGAACTGCACGAGTTTGTAAGTCGGAGGTTTTTTCGTATGACCAATTCTTTGCAACCTGCATATGCTCTGGTCCCGGGTGCGAACCTGGAGGCCTATGTGCACACCGTCAACAGCATTCCATTGCTGACGCCGGAGCAGGAGCGTGAACTGGCCGAGAGTCTCTATTATGAGCAGGATTTGGGGGCGGCTCGGCAGATGGTGCTCGCCCACCTGCGTTTTGTCGTACATATCGCCCGTAGCTATTCCGGCTACGGCCTGGCTCAGGCTGACCTGATTCAGGAAGGCAACGTCGGCCTGATGAAGGCCGTGAAGCGCTTCAACCCGGAAATGGGTGTGCGTCTGGTTTCGTTCGCTGTGCACTGGATCAAGGCGGAAATCCACGAGTTCATCCTGCGCAACTGGCGCATCGTGAAAGTCGCGACCACCAAGGCCCAGCGCAAGCTGTTCTTCAACCTGCGCAGCCAGAAGAAACGTCTGGCGTGGCTGAACAACGAGGAAGTCCACCGTGTGGCGGAAAGCCTTGGCGTAGAGCCGCGGGAAGTGCGCGAGATGGAAAGTCGCCTGACCGGCCATGACATGGCCTTCGACCCAGCCGCGGAAGCGGACGACGACAGTGCATTCCAATCGCCGGCCAACTATCTGGAAGACCACCGGTACGACCCGGCCCGTCAACTGGAAGATGCCGACTGGAGCGACAACTCCAACCACAACCTGCACGAAGCGCTGGAAGTGCTGGACGACCGCAGCCGTGACATCCTCTACCAGCGCTGGCTGGCAGAAGAAAAAGCCACGCTGCACGACCTGGCGCAGAAGTACAACGTGTCGGCCGAGCGTATTCGTCAGCTCGAGAAGAGCGCGATGAACAAGCTCAAGTTGTCGATTGCTGCATAACCTGCACACCGGCAATAAAAAACGCCCCGTTCATTGATCGGGGCGTTTTTGTTGGTGCCCGGAATCTTAAGCCTGGCGCTGCTCTTGTAGGAGCTGGCTTGCCGGCGAATCAGGCGACTCGGTGTGTCAGGCATACCGCCTTCGCTGGCAAGCCAGCTCCTGCAAGGGGCGCGGCGTTAATTTGACCAAGGCGCCCGGCGCGAATCGTTGATGCCCACCAGATAACTGTCGCCACCCAGCTGGCTCATCTGCTGCCGAATCCACCCCGCCCGCCGGGCTACGTAGTTGGTCGGATGACTGGCGCTCCACACGCGCGGGTTGGGCAGTACGGCCGCCAGCAAACTTGATTGCTGTCGGCTCAGCCCCTTGGCGCTTACGCCAAAATGATGCCGAGCCGCCGCTTCAGCGCCAAACACCCCTTCATCCCACTCCACGCTGTTGAGGTACACCTCAAGAATCCGCTGCTTGGGCCAAAGAACTTCGATCAACCCGGTAAACCAGGCTTCCAGGCCTTTGCGCAGCCAGCTGCGGCCGGACCACAGGAACAGGTTTTTCGAGACCTGCTGGCTCAGGGTGCTGGCACCCCGAATAGTGCCGCCGAGCTCGTTGTGGGCCAATGCTTTCTGGATCGCACCGAAGTCAAAACCCCAGTGCTCCGGGAATTTCTGGTCCTCGCCCGCAATCACCGCGACTTTCAGGTCGTCGGAGATTTCATCCCAGGGCTTCCAGGTGCGTTGCAGGTCAATCGGCTCGCCGTCGATCCAGGATTCGATCTTGCGCTCGACCATCAGCGTGGTCCCTGGCGGTGGCACCACGCGAAAAATCAGGACCAGCACTACGCTGCCGCCCGCGAACCAGAGCAGGGCCTTCATGAATCGTCGTAAGAATAAACGCAGCATAGAGATGGCTTGGCCGAACCCGTCGAGCGGGCCATTATACAGACCCTGTGGATCGAGTCTGACTGGAGTTCTTCATGCTGCGTGGCTTTCTGATGCTGGCCGCTTTCTTCGGCTTCACCGGCGTTGCCCTTGGCGCGTTCGCCGCTCACGGCTTGAAAAGCCGTCTGACGCCCGAATACCTGGCGATCTTCCACACCGGCGTCACCTACCAGTTGGTGCACACCTTGGCATTATTGGGCGTGGCGCTGCTGGCCACGCAGATCCCCGGTCGCTTGATCGGCTGGGCCGGGGCGTCCTTTGCCATCGGCATCCTGCTGTTTTCCGGCAGTTTGTACGTGTTGACCATGACCGGCATCAGCAAGCTGGGCATCATCACGCCCTTCGGCGGCCTGGCATTCCTGGTTGGCTGGTTCTGCCTGGGCCTCGCCGCCTGGCGGTTGGCCTGATCCCCCCCCCCTGTAGGAGCTGGCTTGCCAGCGAAGGCGTACTTTCAGACAACAATGATGTCGACTGTAAGGGCCTCTTCGCTGCAAGCCAGCTCCTACAGGGGGCAAGGCGCGTCTGTCCAAATCATGACGAATGGCTTGGGTCGCCAAGACTGATCGGGCTAGAATGCCAGCCCCTAAAAATGATGGCGGCCCTTCGGTATGCGCATTCAATTGAACGGCGAATCCCTTGAACTGCCCGACGGTGAAACCGTTGCGGCCCTGCTGACCCGTCTGGAGCTGACCGGACGCCGGGTGGCGGTCGAACTCAATCTGGATATCGTCCCGCGCAGCCAGCATGCTGAAACCACGCTGAACGACGGCGATTCGGTCGAAGTGGTCCACGCCATCGGCGGCGGCTAGCCGTCGGGCCCGCAAGGGCACAGAATTCTGCAAGAACCTCACCCCAACAGAGGATTTCCCATGAGCATCGTTCGTAGCGACAAGCCCTTCGTCCTGGCCGGTCGTACCTACCAGTCGCGTTTGCTGGTAGGCACCGGCAAGTACCGCGACATGGAAGAAACCCGCCTGGCCATCGAAGCCTCGGGTGCCGAGATCGTCACCTTCGCCGTGCGCCGCACCAACCTCGGCCAGAACCCGGGCGAACCGAACCTGCTCGAAGTCCTGTCGCCGGACCGCTACACCTTCCTGCCGAACACCGCCGGTTGCTTCGACGCGACCGAGGCTGTGCGCACTTGCCGCCTGGCCCGTGAGCTGCTCGGCGGCCACAACCTGGTGAAGCTGGAAGTACTGGCCGACCAGAAAACCCTGTTCCCCAACGTGATCGAAACCCTCAAGGCCGCCGAAGTGCTGGTCAAGGAAGGTTTCGACGTGATGGTCTACACCAGCGATGACCCGATCATCGCCCGTCAACTGGCGGAAATCGGCGTTATCGCGGTCATGCCGCTGGCCGGTCTGATCGGCACGGGCCTGGGGATCTGCAACCCGTACAACCTGCAGATCATCCTCGAAGAAGCCAAGATCCCTGTGCTGGTGGATGCCGGTGTCGGTACCGCCTCTGACGCCACCATCGCCATGGAACTGGGCTGCGAAGCGGTGCTGATGAACTCGGCCATTGCCCATGCCCAGCAGCCGATCATGATGGCTGAAGCCATGAAACACGCGATCGTCGCGGGCCGCCTGGCCTACCTCGCCGGCCGCATGCCGAAAAAACTCTATGCCAGCGCGTCCTCGCCGCTGGATGGTCTGATCAAGTAAGAGCCATTGATGACTGAATCAAACGACACGCCTATCCAGACGGAAGAAGGCGACGAGCGCCAACACCGCCGCATCAAGAGTTTCGTGATGCGCGCCGGGCGCATGACCGAAGGCCAGCAGCGCGGTCTGGACCAGGGCACGCCGCTGTTCGTGCTGCCGTTGGCCGATGCGCCGGTGGACTTCGATCAAGTGTTCGGCCGTTCGGCGCCGCGCTCGCTGGAAATCGGTTTCGGCATGGGCCATTCGCTGCTGGAAATGGCTGCAGCCTCGCCGGAACAGGATTTCATTGGCGTGGAAGTGCACCGTCCGGGTGTTGGCGCGCTGCTCAATGGCGTGCTGACCCAGGGCCTGACCAACCTGCGGGTCTACGATTGCGATGCGATCGAAGTGCTCAACCGTTGCGTGGCCGACAACAGCCTCGATCGCCTGATGCTGTTTTTTCCGGACCCGTGGCACAAGAGCCGCCACCACAAGCGCCGTATCGTTCAGGCCTCGTTCGCGGAGCTGGTGCGCAGCAAGTTGAAGGTCGGCGGGGTGCTGCACATGGCCACCGACTGGGAACCGTATGCCGAGTACATGCTGGAAGTGATGAACGTCGCGCCGGGTTATCGCAATCTGGCCGAAGACGGCAAGTGCGTCCCGCGCCCGACCGAGCGTCCGATCACCAAGTTCGAACGCCGCGGCGAAAGGCTTGGGCATGGGGTTTGGGATCTGAAGTTCGAAAAACAGTCTTAAATCATACGCCATACCAACTGTGGGAGCGGGCTTGCTCGCGAAGGCGGTGTATCAGTCGATATTAATGTCGACTGACACCCCCTCTTCGCGAGCAAGCCCGCTCCCACAGTCGTATTGTGTTGTGTTTGAGTCAGCGGCGGTCGGCTACCACGCCGATCAACACCAGCACCACCAGCAACACCGGCGCCAGGCTGTAGTTGTTGAACTGACTCAGGCCTTTGATGATCCACGGTGTGGCGTAGATCAGCGCCACGCCGCTGCCGACCATGCACACCAGGGCCATCAGCGGCACGCGCAAGGCGCCGGCGATGCTGCCCAGGCGTTGATCGACCCAGCCTTTTATATCCGCGCCAAACAGCACCAGCAGACAACCCACCAGGGCCAGGGCGATTTCCGAGAGATTGCTGCGACTCCAGCGGGACGCCGTGGCGAGCAGGTCGAGTACCAAATCCATTCGATTTCCTTATGTCAGAAATGTCTGCAACAAGTCATTGAGAAACAGTTGTCCGCGCATCGTGGCTGCCAGACGTGACGGTTCGACCTGCAACAAGCCACTTTGTTCGGCCTCGCGACGGCCTTCGGCGAGGCTTTCCAGGGTCATGCCGGTGCGCTCGGGGTACAGTCGCGATTCGACGCCTTCGGTCAGGCGCAGGGCGTTCATCAGGAATTCGAACGGCATCTCTTCGTTGGTCAGGGCTTTCTCCCCGGCCTGGAAGCTTTTGGCGGGATTGAGGTAGTCCTTCGGCAGGCGCGTCTTCCAGGTACGCACGATGCGTCCGTCCGGATGGCTGAGCTTGCCGTGGGCGCCGGCGCCGATGCCGATGAAATCGCCGAAACTCCAGTAATTGAGGTTGTGCCGCGCCGCACGCCCCGGTTGGGCATAGGCCGAGACTTCGTATTGCGCATAACCGTGCTCGGCCAGCAGGGCCTGACCGGCTTCCTGGATGTCCCACAAGGTGTCGTCTTCCGGCAGCGTCGGTGGCTGGTTCCAGAACACGGTGTTCGGCTCCAGCGTCAGCTGGTACCAGGACAAGTGGGTCGGCTTCAGGGCAATGGCCTGGCGCAGGTCGCCCAGGGCGTCGTCCAGGGACTGATCGGGCAGCCCGTGCATCAAGTCCATGTTGAAGTTGTCGAAGCCTGCCTGGCGGGCCATGCCGGCGGCACGCACGGCTTCATCGCCGTTGTGAATCCGCCCCAGGGCCTTGAGTTTTTCTTCTTGAAAGCTCTGGATGCCGATCGACAGGCGATTGATCCCCAGTTTTCGGTAGGCGACGAACTTTTCCTGCTCGAACGTTCCTGGATTGGCTTCCAGGGTGATTTCAATGTCGCTGGCAAACGCTATGCGTTGCTCGACGCCTTTGAGCAAGCGGCCCAACGCCTCGGCGCTGAACAGGCTTGGCGTACCGCCACCAAAAAAGATCGAGCTCAGCTCACGGCCGTAGACGGCGTGCAGGTCCTGATCGAGGTCGGCCAGCAAGGCGTCCACATACTCTTCTTCCGGCAGCACCGGGCTGGCGGTATGGGAGTTGAAGTCGCAATAGGGGCATTTGCGCACACACCACGGGATGTGGATGTACAACGCCAGGGGCGGCAGCATGGGGAGCGCAGCCCGTGGCGATTGTGCGGCACCGCCGAAGATCAGCGGCGACGCGGACGAGTCATGGGTCATTTCAAGCCCAAACGCTGGCGCAGCAGATCCATTGCACGGGCGCGGTGGCTGATGAGGTTTTTTTCGCTCGGGCTCAGTTCTGCACTGGAGCAATCGCGCTCCGGCACCCAGAACAGCGGATCGTAGCCAAAGCCGTGTTCGCCACTGGCCGCAGGCAGGATACGCCCGTGCCACAGGCCTTCGCAGAGGATCGGCAACGGATCCTCGGCATGCCGCACCAACGCCAGCACGCAGACGAACTGTGCGCCACGCTCGGCTTCAGGCACGTCTTTCAAGGCGTCGAGCAGTTTGGCGTTGTTCGCCGCATCGCCCAGACCGTCGGCATAACGCGCCGAATAGATCCCTGGCGCACCGCCGAGGAAGTCCACCGCCAGCCCCGAATCGTCGGCCAGCGCCGGTAAACCGGAGATGCGCGCGGCATTGCGGGCCTTGAGGATGGCGTTTTCGACGAACGACAGGCCGGTTTCTTCAGGCTCGACGCTGCTGAACTCGCCGATCGAGCGCAAGTGCACCGATTCGCCGAGCATGGCCTGGAGTTCCTTGAGTTTGCCGGCGTTATGGCTGGCCAGTACGAGTTGCGTGAAATTGATCATTCGCCGGGGAAGAGCTCTTGGTTGAAATTGATGGTGTTGATTTTATCGCCGTTCTGCACCTTGATGTTGAAGGTCCGGATTTCTTGCTGATCGACCGGGAACTGGGCGATGTAGTAGATCGCGCCTTGTTCAGTGATCTGTTTGAACTTCAACGGCACGGTCTGGCTGGTCAGGTCTTTCACCGATCCGCTGACTTCAGCGGTCAGAGGCTTGCCATCCTTGAGCACGGAGACGTTGATCACACCCTGGTTCTTGCTTCGCGTCAGCCCGGCCGCTTTGGCGATATCGGGTGTCAGGAAGGTGGAATTGAACGTGTTGTAATGCACCGTCACGTCGCCAAAGGTTTCTTTGCGCTCGCCCTTGATGACGTCGGCGGCCATGGCCGTGACGCTCAGGCAGGCAGTGAGTAAAAACAGCGCTAGACGACCCATGATGTTCTCCTCGTAGTGTCGCTGTTCAGACCGCGACCTTGTGGTCTTGCAGCCCCGGGCTGCTGACGCGGTAAATACCGATCTCACCTAACAGATTAGGCCATAGCTTACTGGCCCACCCGTGCCGATGCTGTTGATCCACGGCCAGCCGATCAATGACCTTGGCTTCACGTTCGCGGCACAAGGCTTCAAAGTCAGCGAAGGTGCAGAAGTGGATGTTCGGCGTGTTGTACCAGGTGTAGGGCAGAAACTCGGAAACCGGCATCCGCCCCTTGCTCGCCAGGTACCAGCGGCAGCGCCAGTGGCCGAAGTTGGGAAACGTGATGATGCATTGGCGACCGACCCGCAGCATTTCCTCGAGAATCCTGTCCGGGTAATGCACCGCTTGCAGCGCCTGGGTCATGACCACGATGTCGAAGCTGTCGCTGGCGAAGTTGCCGAGGCCCTTGTCCAGGTCCTGCTCGATGACGTTGATGCCCTTGGCCACGCATTCGGCGATGTTGTCCGGGTCGTTTTCCAGGCCATAGCCAGTGACCTGCTTGTTGTCCCGCAGCCAGGTCAGCAACTCGCCATCACCGCAGCCGAGGTCGAGCACGCGGCTGCCGGCGGGGATCCATTCCTGGATGATTTCCAGATCGGCTCTCATGTCTTCCTCAAAGCGATATACGTTTCATGTAGTTGCTGAACGCCTGCAGATAACGCGGGATCGGAATCAGGAAGGCGTCATGACCTTGCGGAGCGTCGATTTCCAGGTAGCAGACGTCTTTTTTCGCCGCCATCAGCGCATCCACCAGTTCCCGCGAGCGGGCCGGAGAGAAGCGCCAGTCGGTGGTGAAGGACATCACGCAGAATTTGGCGGTGGCGCCGGCGAAGGTTTTCGCCAGGTCATCGTCGAAGTTCGCCGCCGGGTCGAAGTAGTCCAGCGCCTTGGTCATCAGCAGGTAAGTGTTGGCGTCGAAACGCCCGGAGAACTCTTCGCCCTGATAACGCAGGTAGCTTTCGACCTGGAACTCGACGCTATGGAAGTCGTAGTTGAGCTTTTCGCTCTTCAGGCCGCGGCCGAATTTCTCGCCCATGGAGTCGTCGGACAGGTAGGTGATGTGCCCGACCATCCGCGCCAGCATCAACCCGCGCTTGGGGATCACACCCGCTTCCTGGAAGGAGCCGCCGTGGAATTCGGGGTCGGTGAGGATCGCCTGGCGCGCCACTTCGTTGAACGCGATGTTCTGCGCCGACAGCTTGGGTGCCGAGGCGATGGCCAGGCAGTGCCGCACGCGGTCCGGATAAGTGATGGTCCACTGCAGCGCCTGCATGCCGCCGAGGCTGCCGCCAATCACGGCCGCCCACTGGCGGATGCCGAGCAGGTCGGACAAGCGTGCCTGGCTGTGCACCCAATCTTCCACGGTCAGTACCGGGAAGTCGGCACCGAACGGCTTGCCGGTCTCCGGGTTGATGCTGCTCGGGCCGGTAGAGCCGTTGCAGCCGCCGAGGTTGTTCAGGCTGACCACGAAGAACGTGTTGGTGTCGATCGGTTTGCCGGGGCCGATGCAGCTGTCCCACCAACCGGGTTTGCGGTCGTCGGGGCTATGGAAGCCGGCGGCATGATGGTGGCCGGACAAGGCGTGGCAGATCAGCACGGCATTGCTCGCCGTGGCGTTCAGCGTGCCGTAGGTCTCGTAGATCAGGTCATAAGCTGGGAGCGAACGGCCACAGGCCAGGGCCAGGGGTTCGCTGAAGTGCGCCACTTGCGGCGTCACCAGACCAACAGAATCGGGGGGGAAGGCAGTTGGCATCGACCCTGCTCTCGTTGAAATGAGGCGTAAGTCTAAAGACCGGGGGGGTTAGCGGCAAGCAAAGGCCGGGCCTGATTGTTTCATGTCAAATCGAGGCGCGGCCTTCGCGGGCAAGCCTCGCTCCAAAGGGATCGCATAAATCCCGTAGGAGCGAGGCTTGCCCGCGAAGAACGATGACGCGGTCAGCCTGCCGTACGCAGCAGATCAGGCAAATCCGGCAGCTTCTTCGGCGAACAAATCCGCACCCGCTTCTGCCGGTTCAACTCGCCACTGATCAAGCTCACCGGATCAGATCAGCCCGAGCAGCCCGTTGGGCATGAGGGCGAAGTACGCAAGGCGTGGGATCAGCCAGCTTTGCAGCAGCTGGATCACGATAAACGCGAAGATCGGCGAGATATCCAGACCACCCAGGCTCGGAATGATCCGGCGGAACGGAGCGAGTACCGGTTCTGTGATCTGTGCGACCAGTTCAGCGCCCGGATTGTGGCTGCCCGGTGCAACCCAAGACAGGATCACGCTGATGATCATCGCGTAGAAAATAATATTCAAAAACAGCGAGAAGAGCGCGATCAGTGCCCATGGCACCAGAAGCAGCCAGTCGACCATGAAGCCTTTGAGCAGCAGGATGACTGCAATCAACAGCATCTGAATGATCAACGCCAGTACCAGCGACGACATGTCCAGCCCGAACATGCTCGGGATCACCCGGCGCAGAGGCTTGAGCAGCGGTTGCGTGGCTTTGACGATGAACTGGCAGAGTGGGTTATAGAAGTTCGCCCTGACCAGTTGCAGGATGAAGCGCATCAGCACAATCAGCAGGTACAGGCTGCCTAGGGTTTTAATGATGAAAATGGCAGCGTCATTGAGTCCGAGCATCTTTGATTCCTTTGTAAGAGCTGATTAGCGACCGAGTTGCTCAGCCATCTCGGCCGAGCGGTGAGCAGCGGCGCCGAGTGCTTTTTCTACCAGGGCTTCGAAGCCCCCGGCCTGGAACGACTTGATCGCAGCTTCCGTAGTGCCCGCAGGCGATGTCACGCGACGACGCAGTTCGGCGGCATCGACGTCACTGGCGACTGCCATGTGCGCGGCGCCCAATGCAGTTTGCAGGGTCAGTTGTGCGGCGATATCCGCTGGCAGGCCGAGCTTTACGCCGGCAGCGGTCATGGCCTCGATCAGCAGGAAGAAGTACGCCGGGCCGCTGCCGGAGACGGCGGTGACTGCGTCCAGTTGCTGCTCTTCGTCCAGCCACAGCGCGATGCCGACGGCGGATAACAACGTTTGCGCCTGCTGGCGTTGTTCGGCGTTCACTTCGGCCGTTGCGTACAAACCGCTTACGCCCTGACGCAGCAGCGCCGGGGTGTTGGGCATGCAACGCACGATCGGTTGGGCGCCGAGCCAGCTGTTCATGCTGGCGCAGGTGATACCGGCGGCGATCGACACCACCAGTTGATTCGGCTTGAGGCTTGGGCGAATGGCTTCGCAGACGGCTTTCATCGCCTGGGGTTTGACTGCCAGCACGACCACATCGGCGTCCTGGATGGCTTGGGCGTTGTCGGCGAATACTTCGATGCCGTGCTCGGCGTTCACACGGGCGCGGGTGTCGGCGCCCGGATCGCTGGCGCGGATCTGCGCAGCGTCCAGACCCTTGGCGCGCAAGCCGCCGATCAGGCTGGCGGCCATGTTGCCGGCACCGATAAAGGCAATACGAATGTTGCTCATGTCAGGTCCTTATAGAGAGAGGTGTCAGCCATGGTTTCAAGGCTGGCTATAGTCGCGGGCACCAAAGAGCGCCGTTCCGATACGGACCCAAGTGGCACCTTGGGCAATGGCCGACTCCAGGTCGTGGCTCATGCCCATGGAAAGTGTGTCGAGCGGCAGGTTCAGGCTGGCTTGCAGACTCTGCACGGCAGCAAAGGCTGCATCCTGTTCGGCGCGATCTTCAGTCGGCTCGGGAATCGCCATCAGTCCGCGCAACTCGAGATTCGGCAGGGCGCTGATGGCATTGGCCAGGGCCGGCAGATCGGCCGGGGTGCAGCCGGATTTACTCGCTTCACCGCTGACATTGACCTGGATGCAGATGTTCAGGGGGGGCAAATCGGCGGGACGTTGTTCGGACAGGCGTTGTGCGATTTTCAATCGATCCACGGAGTGCACCCAGGCGAAGTGCTCGGCGATAGCGCGAGTCTTGTTCGATTGAATGGGGCCGATGAAGTGCCAGATCAAGGGCAGGTCGGCCAATTCGAGCTGTTTGCCCAGGGCTTCCTGCAGGTAATTTTCGCCAAAGTCGCGGATCCCGGCGGCATAGGCTTCGCGCAGTGCTGCAGCGGGCTTGGTTTTGCTCACAGCCAGCAGCTGGACGCTGTTTTCGTCACGATGGGCGGCAACAGCCGCGGCGTGGATGCGTGAACTAACCTGAGTGACGTTGTCTGCTATCGTGGACATTCGAAAGGCGCCAGCGGGTCTGAGGGTCGCGGCATTCTACTGGAATTGAGGAACGCTATGGATATCACTGAGCTGCTGGCCTTCAGCGCCAAACAAGGTGCGTCCGACCTGCACCTGTCTGCCGGCCTGCCACCGATGATTCGCGTCGATGGCGATGTGCGGCGCATCAATCTGCCGGCACTGGACGCCAAGCAGGTCCATGAGTTGATCTACGACGTCATGAACGATGTTCAGCGGGTGGAGTTTGAAAAACACCTGGAGGCCGATTTTTCCTTTGAGGTGCCCGGTGTCGCGCGTTTTCGGGTCAATGTGTTCAATCAGAACCGCGGTGCTGGCGCGGTGTTTCGGACCATCCCGTCCAAGGTGCTGAGCATGGAGGACCTGGGGATGGGGGAAGTGTTTCGCAAGATTACAGAATCCTCCCGCGGCCTGGTGCTGGTGACCGGTCCGACCGGTTCTGGCAAGTCCACCACCCTGGCGGCCATGATCGATTACCTGAACAACCATCGCCACCATCACATTCTTACCGTCGAAGACCCGATCGAGTTCGTCCACGAATCGCGCAAATGCCTGATCAACCAGCGCGAAGTCCATCGCGATACCCGCAGCTTCGCCACAGCCCTGCGCTCGGCGCTACGGGAGGATCCGGATGTGATTCTGGTGGGGGAGATGCGTGATCTGGAAACCATCCGCCTCGCGCTGACGGCCGCCGAGACCGGTCACCTGGTGTTTGGCACGCTGCACACCACTTCGGCGGCGAAAACCATCGACAGGATTGTGGATGTGTTTCCGGGGGATGAGAAATCGATGGTGCGTTCGATGCTGTCCGAGTCGCTGCTGGCGGTGGTTTCCCAGGCCCTGGTGAAAAAGATCGGTGGCGGGCGAATAGCCGCCCACGAAATCATGCTGGGCACATCGGCGATTCGTAACCTGATCCGCGAAGACAAGGTGGCACAGATGTACTCGTCGATTCAGACCGGGGGATCGATCGGGATGCAGACGCTGGACATGTGCTTGAAGGATCTGGTGAACAAGGGCTTGATCAGCCGGGAGCATGCGCGGGAGAAAGCGCGGTCACCGGATAGTTTTTGAGGGGATTTGTGGCGCTTTCAAGGGCCTCTTCGCGGGCAAGCCCGCTCCCACAGGTGATCAATGCAGTCCTTGTGGGAGCGGGC